>DASYCF010000732.1:0-4888 GCA_036500365.1 Byssovorax sp. | reverse complement strand
GAGGAGCAGCTCGCGCGCGATGGCTACGCCTGCGCGCCGCGCCTCGGCCCCGCTCCCCGCCGCCCGCATCCGCGCGCGCACGTCGTCGGGGATCTGCATGCCGGGCACCTCGTTGTGGAGGAACTCGGCGTTTTTGTGGCTCGCGAGCGGCAGGATGCCGACGAGCACGGGCAGGTCCATCGGCGCGACGTCCTTCAAGAAGCGCTCGAGCACGGCGGGGTCGTAGACGGGCTGCGTCATCACGACCTCGGCGCCGGCGCGCTTCTTCAGCCAGAGGCGCTGGATCTCGCGCTCGTAGTTCAGCGCGGCGGGCTCGGCGCCGGTCGCGCAGAAGAACGACGTCGCGCCGCCGAGCGCCTTGCCGCCGGGGTCGATGCCCTTGTTCATGCGCGAGACGAGCCGGAGGATGCCGATCGAGTCGAGGTCGTAGACGGCGGTCGCGTCCGGGAAGTCGCCCATCTTCGGCGGGTCGCCCGTGATCACGACGAGGTTCTTCATGCCGAGCGCGTGCGCGCCGATGAGGTGCGCCACCTGGCCGAGGAGGTTGCGATCGCGGCCGCACACGTGGAGCAGCGTCTCGATGCCGAGCGCGTCTTGCATGCAGCGGGCGAGGGCGACGTTCGACATGCGGGCCTGCGCGCGCGCGCCGTCGGCGATGTTGATGACGTCGACGCCGCCGTCGATCAAGACGCGCGCCGCGTCGATCGCGCTCTTCGGGTCGAGGCCCATCGGCGGGTTCACCTCGACGGAGACGACGAATTTTCGGCCGATCATGCCGGCGAAGCGGCTCTTCGACGCGCGCGGCACGACGACGACGCCCGTCGGCAACGGGGTGCCGGTCGCCGTCATCGCGGCGGGGCGCTCGCTCTCGCCGCTCGTGCCGAGGTCGAACTCGCCGCCCGAGTCGCCGCTCGACGTCCACAGGTTCGGGCCGAGCTCGCTCTCGGCCGACGCGCTCGACGCGGCGGCGCTGCCCTCCATGCGCGCGGCGGCGGCGATGCGGCGCACGTGCTCCGGCGTCGTCCCGCAGCAGCCGCCGATGAGGCGCACGCCGAGCTTGAAGAGGCGCCGCGCGAACACGCCGAAGTACTCGGGCGTCGACACGTAGATGAAGCGATCGTCGACCCGGCGCGGCAGTCCGGCGTTCGGCACCGCCGAGATGAGCGCGCCGAGCGGCAGGAGCTTCTCGACCGCGGCGAGCACGCCCTGCGGGCCGTCGGAGCAGTTCACGCCGATGACGTCGCAGCCGAGCTCGACGAGGCGCGCGCCGATCGTCGCGACGCTCGTGCCGTCGGCCATCGAGAGCGACTCGTCGACCGAGACCTGCGCGACGAGCGGGAGATCGCGGCCGGCGCCGGCGCGCACGCCCTCGATCGCGAGCTCGAGCTCCTCGGGCTGGCGCATCGTCTCGACCATCAAGAGGTCGACGCCGGCCTGGGCGAGCGCCTCGCTTTGCGCGCGGAACGCGGCGCGCACCCGCGCGCTCTCGTCGTCGGAGAAGCCGCCGAACACGAGCCCCGTGGGGCCGATGGCGCCGGCGACGAAGGCGCGCCCCTCGGCCGCGCGGCGCGCGACCGCGACCGCGGCGCCGTTGAGCTCGGCGACGCGGCCCTCGAACCCGTGGCGCGCGAGGCGGATCGCGTTGCCGCCGAACGTGTTCGTCTCGATGACCTGCGCGCCCGCGCGCACGTAGTCGTCGTGGATGCGCTGCACGAGCTCGGGTCGGGTGACGGAGAGCTCCTCGTAGCAGACGTTGAAGAGGACGCCGCGCTCGTAGAGCTGCGTGCCCATCCCGCCGTCGAGCGTGAGCACGCCGCGGCGCGCGGCCTCGAGGAACGAGCCGGTGCGCGGCGCGGCGTTCGCCCGGGGGAGATCGCTCGACATGCGCGGAACCTAGCACGCGGGCTCGGCCGTCTGCACACGCCCGCCGGGCGGTGCTAGCTTCCGCGCCCCGCCGCGGCGGCGGGCCATGTTTCCGAAGGAGATCGTCATGTCGGAGCGCGTGCGGTTCGCGGGGAAAGACGGCGCGGAGATCGAGGGGGCGGAGGCGCTCCCGAGCGGCGACGGGAAGGCGCCCGGCCTCGTGCTCGTGCAGGAGTGGTGGGGCCTCAACGCGCACGTCGAGTCGCTCGTCGACCGCTTCGCGAAGGCGGGCTTCGTCGTGCTCGCGCCCGACCTTTACCGCGGCGAGATCGCGAAGGCCGGCGACTCGGCGCGCGCGCAGGAGCTCATGACGAACCTCGACGGCGCGCGCGCCCTCGGTGACATCGCGGGCGCGGTGAAGCGCCTCGCGTCGCACCCGCGCTGCACGGGCAAGATCGGCATCACGGGCTTCTGCATGGGCGGCGCGTACGCGATCGCCGCCGCGTCGCACATCCCCGAGATCGGCGCGTCGGTCCCGTTCTACGGCATCCCGCCCGAGCAGAACGTCACCTACGCGACGCTCAAGGCGCCCATCCAGATGCACGTCGCCAAGCACGACGAGTGGGTCACCGCGGCCGCGGCGCAGGCCGTGAGGAAGCAGGTCGAGGCGCACGGCGGCTCGATCGAGCTGCACATCTACGACGCGCACCACGCCTTCGTGAACGACACGCGGCCCGACGTGTACTCGCAGGCCAACGCCGAGGTCGCCCTCACGCGCGCGATCGCGTTCCTGCACCACCACCTCGGTTGACCGTCGTCCACTCGACTTGACAGAGCGTCCGTTATGACGGACAAGATGAGCGGCAAAGGAGAACGGAACATGTCGATTCAGATTGGCCAGGTCGCCCCCGATTTCACGCAGGAGTCGACCGAAGGCACCATCAAGTTCCACGAGTGGCTCGGCGACAAATGGGGTGTGTTGTTCTCCCATCCCAAGGACTTCACCCCCGTCTGCACGACGGAGCTCGGCACCGTCGCCAAGCTCAAGGGCGAGTTCGACAAGCGCAACGCCAAGGTCGTCGCCGTGAGCGTCGACGACGTCGCGTCTCACAAGCGCTGGATCGGAGACATCGAGTCGACGCAGCACACGAAGATGAACTTCCCCATCCTCGGCGACGCCGATCGCAAGGTGTCGAACGCGTACTCGATGATCCACCCCGACGCGAACGACACGCTGACCGTGCGCTCGGTGTTCTTCATCGATCCGAAGAAGAAGGTGCGCGCGATCATCACCTACCCCGCGAGCACCGGCCGCAACTTCGACGAGATCCTCCGCGTCATCGACAGCCTCCAGCTCACGGACCACCACTCGGTGGCGACGCCCGCGAACTGGAAGGACGGCGGCGACTGCGTGATCGTCCCCTCGATCACCGACCCCGAGGTGATCAAGCAGAAATTCCCGAAGGGTCACACGGAGCTGAAGCCGTATCTCCGGATGACGCCGCAGCCCAACAAGTAGAGCGACGGTTCTGGAGCTCGAGGCACCGAGAGCCTCGTCCAGCGGACCCTCATCCCCTGCCCCTTCTCCCGGAGGGAGAAGGGGTCGCGTCGTGCCCGACCGACGACCTCGCGGCGAGGCACAGCGTGCTCCCCCTTCTCCCTTCGGGAGAAGGGGGCTGGGGGGTTGAGGGACTCTGAGAGCCGCGGCGCCTTTACGGCAGGCGGGGCGGGGGCGCGTCTTTGCCGAAGAGGGCGACGCGCTCGCCCCACTTGTTGAAGGCGAGCGCGTACACGACGCCGGCGATCGCCGAGACGGGGCAGATGAAGCCGCAGATCCACAGCATGATGAACTTCGGCAGGATCGCCCACGCGAGCACCCAGCCGAGGGCGCCGATCACCGCCGAGCGCAGCGGCGCCGCGTACAGCCAGCCGATGGGGCCGAAGAAGAACGAGAGCGCGGCCGAGGCCAGCACCGACTTCTTCGCCGGCCCGCGCAGCGTGATTTGCTCGTTCATGCGCCGGTAGCGTGCCAGCCCGGCGCGCCGTAGACAAGGCGAGGCTTCCGCTCGGGCGCGAGGTTCTGTATCTCGGCGGACGTTCGATGTTCTGCCCGCGCTGCCACCGGAGCTTCGACCCGAGCCACGCGTTCTGCCCGAGCGACGGGTCGCGCCTGCTCACGTCGGCCGACGTCGCGACGTTCCAGGCCAAGCCGACGCGCGAGACCGGCGCCATCCTCGGCGGCCGCTACGAGGTGCGCGGGTTCATCGGCAAGGGCGCGATGGCGCGCGTCTACCTCGCCGAGGATCACGAGACGCACGGCCCGGTCGCCGTGAAGATCCTCGAGCCGCGCATGGCGAAGGAGGCGTCGACTCGCGACCGCTTCCTGCGCGAGACGCAGGCCGTCGGCCGCATCGGCCACCCGAACATCGTGAAGCTCGTCGGCCACGGCGAGCGCGGCGACGGCTCGCCGTACATCGTGATGGAGTTCCTCTTCGGCGAGTCGCTCGGCGACTGGCTGCGGCGCGACCGCGTGATGCCGGTCGAGATCGGCCTGCCGGTCATGGCGCAGATCGCCGACGGGCTCGCGGCCGCGCACGCCGTCGGCGTCGTGCACCGCGACGTGAAGCCCGACAACGTGTTCCTCGTCGGCGAGCCGGGCGCGCCGTACGCGGTGAAGATCGTCGACTTCGGCCTCGCGAAGCTCCGCGGCGAGGCGTCGACGCAGGCGGGCGTCGCGATCGGCACGCTCGAGTACATGGCGCCCGAGCAGGCCGTCAGCGATCACCCGCGCAACGAGACCGACGTCTACGGCCTCGGCACGCTGATGTACCGCGCGTTCACCGGCGAGCTCCCGTTCCCCACCGCGGGCGACGCCGAGCTCCTCGCGCACCAGCTCGCCGTCGACGCGCCGCCGCCGATCCTGGCCGAGGACGTCGATCCGCGCCTCGGCCGCGTGCTCGCGCGAGCGCTGCGCAAGCACCCCGAGAACCGATACGCGAGCATGGACGACCTGATGGAAGACCTC
>DASYCF010000731.1:0-2968 GCA_036500365.1 Byssovorax sp. | reverse complement strand
ACCGTCGGCCTCGCGGCCGCAGCGCATGCGCCCCCCGCGGGTGGTCCCGGCGCGCCGGCGGGTCCGGGCGGTCCGGGCGCTCCTGGCGCTCCTGGCGCTCCGGGCGGCATGGGAGCCATGCCTGGAGGCGGCGGCGCCGGTCAGAGCGCGGGTCCTGGCGGACCCGGTGGACCTGGCGGCCCCGGCGGTCCTGGTGCGCCGCCCATCGGCGGTCCGGGCGGTCCCGGGGCGCCCGTCGCGGTGGCGCCTCCGGCGGCTCCCGCGGCTGTGCCCGTCGGGCCGACGTTCGTCGACGTCGACTGCCCGCTCGAGTCGCTGCCGAAGGCCGGCGGCATTGCCGGCATGGTGAAGGACGCCGACTCGGGCGCGCCCGTCGGCGGCGCGACCGTCAAGCTGACCGACGCCAACGGCCGCGAGTTCACCGTCACGGCCAACGGCGCGGGCAGCTTCGCGCAGAAGGACCTGCCGCCCGGCCCCATCACGATCAAGGTCGAGGCGCAGGGCTACATGGTCCACGCCGAGCAACAGGAGATCCGCCTGAGCGAGACGACCGCCGCGCAGATCTCGATGAACAAGCGCCCGAAGACGGCGAACGTGCGGATCGAGGGCAAGGAGATCCGCATCTCCAAGCAGATCCACTTCGACACCGACTCGGCGAAGATCCTCGGCGACTCGAACTCGCTGCTCGAGGAGATCGCGGACGTGATCGAACACCACCAGGGCATCCGCAAGATCGAGATCCAGGGCCACACCGACAACACCGGCACGCGCGATCACAACCAGACGCTCAGCGATCAGCGCGCGAACTCGGTGAGGACGTGGCTCATCAACGCGGGCGTCGAGCCGAGCCGCCTGACGGCGAAGGGCTACGGCCAGGAGCGTCCGCTCGCGCCGAACGTGACGGCGGCCAACAAGGCGCGGAACCGCCGCGTGCAGTTCATCATCGTCGAAGGCAAGTAAGCCGCACGCGCGAGCGCGCGACGCGATCGCCGAAGCGGCGGAGGGCCCCAAGCTCTCCGCCGCTTTCGCGTTTGGTAGTCCCCCCCGGAGCCGGAGCCCGAGTCAGAGCCCGAGCCGGCTCGGGCTCGGGCTCGGGTGCGGGCTCGGGTACGGGCTCGGGCTCGGGGGCGGCGTCGTCGCCTACGCACCGAGCGCGGCGGGCACCGGGACGCCGAGCTCCTTCGCTCGCACGATCATCCGCGCGTGCTCGGGGATGCGCGCGACCGCGCCCTCGCGCAGGACGGGATCGCGCAGCGAGTCGACGCGGGACGCCAACCTGTCGAGCGCCTCGCGGAGGACGCCGCGGGCGGGGCCGGGCTGGCCGGTGCGGTCGAGCGCGTCGACGAGGGTCATGCGCGCGAGCGACTCCCACTCCCACTCTTCGACCGGCGTCGACGCGAGCAGATCGTTGGCCTCGCTCGCGACGATCAGCGCCTCGGCGGCGGACGCGCCCTCGGCGAGCAGCGCGCGGGCGAGGATGGCGAGAGCCCCGACGCGCGCGGTGCCGTCGGTCGTCGTGTCGAGCACGGCGCGCGCCTCGCGCGCTGCGCCGCCGACGTCGCCGGCCAGATCGAGGATCCGCGCGAGGTAGACGCGCGAGGCGCGCTCGAGGCGGCCGTCGCCCTGCCGCGCGAACGCCTCGACCGCGCGCTCCTCGACGTGCCGCGCCTCGTCGAAGCGGCCGAGGTTCGCCAGCACGAGCCCGAGGTTGTGCAGCGTGAGCGGCCCGATGGTCGAGAGGCGCAGGCGCTCGGCGGTCTGGTGGGCGCGACGAAGCGCGTCCTCCGCGGCCTCGAGCTGGCCGAGCTGGCCGAGGACGAAGCCGATGTTCGCGCTCGACAGCGCGGCGTTGCGCGCGTCGCCGCCGCGCGTGAACGCCTCGAGCGCCGCGGTGTGTCCGATGAGCGCGCCCTCGGTGTCGAGTCGATGTCCGGCGCGCACGGCGCGGAGCTGGTGCACGCGCGCGAGGAGCACGGCGTCGAGATCGAGCGCGCGCGCGACCAGCGCCTCGACCCGCGCGGCGAGCTGCTCGGCGCCGTCCTCGCGCCCGGCGTACGTGAGGTAGACGGCCGCGGGCGCGAGCGAGCCGATCTGCGCGCCCTCGGCGCCGACCGCGGGCTCGGCCTCGCTCGAGATGCGCGCCCACGCCTCGACCGCGTCGTGCTTCGCGAGCCGGCCGTTCGCGACGATCACCTCGCGGAGCGCTTGGAACCACGGCGCGCTGCTCGGCGCGAGGCACGTCGTCGCCGTGATCGCGCGGTCGGACGCGTCGGCGAGCTCGCCGCGCCACCGGTGCGCCTCGGCGTCGACGAGCAGCGCGGCGCCGGCGAGCGCGTCGTCGCGGCCAGCGCGCGCGCGCTCCGCGAAGGTGCCCGCCGCCGCGAAGTCGCTGCCGTAGAGCGCCTGCTCGGCCGCCGTGAGCCAGTGTCGCCGCGCCGCCTCCGGCCTGTCGCCGCGCGCGTTGTGCTCCGCGAGCGTCACGGCGTCGCGCTCGCCGACGGCCTCGAGCCACTGCGCGGCGAGGCGGTGCGCGAGCGCGCGATCGCCCTCGACGAGCGTCGCGTACGAGGCGTCACGCACGAGCGCGTGGCGGAAGACGTACTCGCTCTCGCCCGCGAACCGCGCGACCGCGCGCCTCGTCACGATCTCGCGCGCGGCGAGGTCCTCGAGCTCGTCCTTGCCTGCGCTCGAACGGGCGCCGCCGAGGATCGCGTGCACGCCGCCGCGCCAGAACGCGTCGCCGAAGACGCTCGCGGCGCGCAGCACGCGCTTCGCGTCGGGGCCGAGCGCGTCGAGGCGCGCCTGCACGACGCCGAGCACCGTGTCGGGCATCGGCGCGTCGGGCCCGTGCTCGGCGACGGCGCGGATCAGCTCCTCGAGGAAGAACGGGCTCCCGTCCGCGCGATCGACGATGCGCCGCACGACCGCGTCGGTCGCGGCCTCGCCGAGCGCGACCTTCGCGAGACGC
>DASYCF010000730.1:0-3946 GCA_036500365.1 Byssovorax sp. | reverse complement strand
GTTCGTACGAGGACGCGCGCAAGCTCTTCAAGGCGGTGCTCGAGCTCCGGCCGCGCGACGTCGCGTCGTGGGAAGGCGTCCGCAGCGCCGCCGAGGCGCTCGGCAATCACGTCGACCAAGCCCTCTCCTGCGCGCAGCTCGGCGCGCTCTGCGCGAACCCCGATCGCGGCGCCGACTTCTGGGAGCGCTGCGGCGTCATCCTCCTCGAGCACACCGACGCGCGCGACGACGCCGAGATCGCCTTCGAGCGCGCCTTCGAGCGCAACCCGAAGCGCGCCGTCGCCTTCGACAAGCTCTTCCGCGCCGTCCGCGGCCGGAACGAGGACAACCGCCTCCTCAAGATCATCGAGAAGCGCCTCGACGTCTCGGAGGACGAGAGCGAGATCGGCAAGCTCTACTGGGAGCGCGCGCGCGTGCTCCGCAAGAAGGGCGACACCGACGGCGCGCTCTCCGCGCTCGAGAACGTGACGATGCTCGAGCCCGATCACGTCGGCGCGCTCGCGCTGTCCGGTGAGATTTGCATCACGAAGGGCGCGTTCGCCGAGGCGGCGCCGTTCCTCGCGCGCCTCTCGACGATCGACGAGGCGCCGAAGCAGCAGCGCCTGATGAGCGGCGTCGCCGCCGTCGATCTCTACGAGAACAAGCTCGGTCAGCCGCAGAAGGCGCTCGACGTGCTGCTCGGCTTGCACAAGGCCGGCCTCTCGACGCTCGCCGTGCGCGAGCGGCTCGCTCGTGTCGCCGCGCGCGCCGGCGCCTGGGGCGAGGCGACGGGCATCCTCGAGATGCTCATGAACGAGCGCGACAAGGCCGAGGGCCGCGTCGAGGCCGCGCGCCTCGCCATGTCGATCTGGCGCGACAAGCTGCAGGTGCCTGCGCGCGCCCAGTCGTCCGTCGCGAAGCTCCTCGAGGAGGCGCCGGACGACGCCGAGGGCGTGGGCTTCGTCCTCGACACGCCGTCGCTCGAGGCCGGCTTCCGCACGCGCGCGCTCGGCCGCGCGAAGCAGACGCTCATCGCCGCGCTCGTGCAGAACCCGGTCGACGCCGATCGCGTCGAGCTGCTGTCTCGGGTGGCCGCCGCCGGCGACGACGCCGCGCTCCGGCAGGCGACGCTCGGCGCGCTCGTCGCCCTCGGCCGCGGCGGCGCGGCCGCGACCGAGGAGCTGCGCCGCCTCGACGCGCGCACGCCCGCGCGGCCGCAGACCGTGCTCGACGAGCGCGCGCTCGCCGAGATCGCCGACCCGGACGACGCCGGCCCGGTCGCCGAGCTCTTCGTCGCCATGGCCGAGACGATCACGCTCGCCCTCGGCCCGTCGCTCGCGTCCGTCGGCGTGACGAAGAAGGAGAAGGTCGATCCGCGCGGCGGTCAGCCCCTGCGCGTGGCCGTCTCCGAATGGATCGGCGCCGTCGGCAGCTCGGGTGATTTCGATCTGTACGTCGGCGGCCGCGACGCGAACGGCGCCACGGGCGTGGCGGGCGAGCAGCCGGCGATCGTGCTCGGCGCGGGGGTGTCGCTCCCGCTCGACGCCGCGTCGCGCACGGCCATCGCGCGCGAGGTGTTCGCCCTCCGCCGCGGCATCTCGGCGCTGCGCACGCGCGACGAGAACACCGTGGCGAGCGTCGTCGTCGCCGCCTGCGTCGAGGCCGGCTTCAACGTGCCCGCGCCGCCGTACGCCGTGTTCAACGAGGTGTCGCGCTCGATCAAGAAGGAGATCTCGCGCAAGACGCGCAAGCAGATCGTCGAGATCTGCCAGCGCCTGATCCAGCAGCAGCAGGACGCGCGCGAGTGGGCGCTCGCCGCGCAGCGCAGCCTCGATCGCATGGCGGCGATCGCCGCGGGTGACGTGTCGATCGTGCTCGCAGACGTGCTCGGCGCCCCGCGCGAACGCCTCGGCGGCCTGGTCGAGAACAACGAGCGCGCGCGGCGCCTCCTCGGCTTCGTTCTGTCCCCCAGCTATCTCGAGCTCCGCAAGAAGCTCGGCATGGGAGTCCGGTGAGCAGCGACCAAGACGACCGCGGGCGCGGCAAGGACGACGACCGCGCGCAAGAGAACAAGGACACGGCGCCGCCGCCTCCGCTGTTCGATGCCGACAACACGGACGACAAGACCGTCGTCGCGCCGCGCAGGTCGGCGCCCGGCGGCGGCCTCGGTCAGATGTTCTCGCGCGATCCCGCGCCTGTCCGCGGCTCGCTGCCGAACGCCGAAGAGGGCGACGCGCTCCTCGATTTGCTGTTCGAAGACGCGAAGCGAGGCGACGATCGCCCGTCGGAGCCCACGGCGCCGCCCGTCGCAGCGGCGGAGCGCCGCGCCCCGCCGCCGCGGCCCGTCGCGAAGCGGCCGGACCCTCCCGCCGCGCCGAGGCCGGCGCCGCCGCCGCCCGTCAAGGAGGAGCACGCCGTCTTCACCGCCGACGGCGACGACGACGACGATGACGACGTTGAGGACGTAGACGACTCCGAGCTCGAGGCGCCCGAGGTGGACGCGCCCGCCGCCGACGCGAGCGGATCGTCGATCCCGACGCGCGCGCACGCCGCGCTCGCGTTCGAGGGTGAAGAGGACGCGGCGACGCAGCTCGGCAACGCCGGTCTCCGCGACGCGTGGGCGGCGCGCGCCGCGTGGCTGCGCGAAGAGGCGCTCGCCGATGCCGACAAGGCGTCGCGGGCGCGCGGGCTGCTCGTCGTTTCCGAGCTCCGCGCCATGTCGGGCGAAGAGGGCCCCGCGCGTGACGCGGCGCTCGAGGCGCGCGAGGCCGCGCCGAACTCGCCGCTCCCCCACCGTCAAATCCGCGGCCTGTGCGCGCGCGAGGCGAACTGGGCCGGCGTGCTCGAGGTGGTCGAGGGCGAGGGCAAGAGCGTCTCGACGCCGGGGGCGCGCGCGCACCTCGCGCTGCTCGGCTCGGAGGTCGCGCGCATCGCCCTGGGCGACGACGATCAAGCGCGCAGGCGCCTCGAGCTCGGCCTGCGCATCCTGCCCTCCGACCCGCGCGCGCACCTCCACCGGCTCGCGGCGAGCCTCGCCGAAGCGGACTCCGCGGACGGCGGCGCGACGCTCCAGAAGACGCGCTTCCCGGAGGCGCCCGATCTCGCGCCGCTCGTCGGCGCGCTCGGCTCACTCCTCGCGCACCGCGGCCTGGCGCCGAAGACGCGCGTCGCCGCGACGCCGTACGAGGGGCTCCTCCGCGCGCGCGCCGATTTCGAGGCCGATCAGCCCGCGAACGCCGTGAACGAGCTCGCCGACGTCGACGCGCAGGGCACGCTGTCCGGCGGCGTGGGGTGGCTCGTCGCCGTGCTGGCCGCCGCGCGCAAGGAGACGCGACCACGCGCCGCCGAGCGGCTCCGGGCGCTGCTCGACGGCTCGCACGGCGCGCTCGCCCGTCGGTCGCTCGCCGCGCGCGCGATCGAGCTCGGCGACGCCGAGGCCGCGAAGAGCGCGATCGAGACCGAGCACGGCGGCGCGTTCAGCGCTGCCGATCGCGTCGCGCTGACCGCCCTGTCCGGCGGGGCGAAGGACACGATCACCGTGTGGCACGACGCGCTGTGGAACGACGAGGAGCTCGCGCCGATCGCCGCCGCCGTCGACGCCGCGCTCGACGCGCCGAGCGCCGATCGGCTGCCGCGCGCGATCGGATCGAGCGAGACGCGCGCCGCCGTGACCCTCGGCCGCGCGCTCGCGTCGATGTCGACCACGCAGATCGAGAGCGCCCTCGGCGTGTTCGTCGACGGCGCCGCGTCGAGCGGCGTCGATCGCGCGCTCGGCCTCGAGCTCGACGTCGAGGCGCGCGCGGGCGGCCGCATCGCGCGAGCCGTCGCAGGTTGGCGCGAGGGCGACGAGCTCGAGCGCGAGCGGCTCCTCGCGAGCGCGCTCATCGCCGAGGTCTCGGGCGAGCCCGAGCGCGCGCAAGACGACTTCGAGAAGGCGCGCGCCGCCGAGCCGACGCTCGAGTCAGCC
>DASYCF010000729.1:0-6705 GCA_036500365.1 Byssovorax sp. | reverse complement strand
CATCGCGCCACCCCGCCGCGCCTTCGCTCGTGCGCAGGCGGATCTGGAACTCGACGCGGCGGTTCTTCGCGCGGGCCTCGGGCGTCTTCGCGGCCTCGAGCGGGCGCCGCGGGCCGAAGCCGCGCGCCTCGAGCCGGCGCGCGTCGACGCCGCGCTCGGTGAACCACCGCACGACGGACACGGCGCGCCGCTGCGAGAGCGCGACGTTCGCCTGCGCGCGGCCCACGTCGTCCGTGTGCCCGTCGACGGCGAGGCGCGCGATCTCGGGGTGCGCCTCGAGCACGCGCAGCACCTGGTCGAGCACGGCATAGCTCTCGCGCTCGATGACGTCGCTGCCCGTCGCGAAGCGGACCTGCTCGGTGATGACGATCTGCGCGCCCTCGACGCGCGCGCCGCGCGGGCAGCCGCTCTGCTTCGGATCGCTCGACGGTTCGCCCTTGTCGCGCGGGCACGCGTCGTCGGCGTCGGGGACGCCGTCGCCGTCGGTGTCGAGCGGGCAGCCGACGCGCGCCGGATCGAGCGAGTCGACGCCGGGCACGTCGGGGCACCTGTCGTCGACGTCGGGGATGCCGTCGCCGTCGCGATCGGCGAGCGCCTTCGCGGCGGGCTCGACGCCCGACGCGACGATCGATGTCGCGCCCGCCGCGGCGAGACGCGCACGGCGGTCGGCGTCGTCTTCGTCGTCGTCGGCGCGCGGTGGCGGCGGAGTGAAGCCGACCATCGCGACGAGCCGCAGCCGCGGCGTGCCGACGCCGTGTCCGAAGCCGGGCCCCGCGCCGAGCCCGAGCTCGAGCGGCCCGAGGACGGCGCGCGCCTCGAGCAGACCCTCCGCGCCGTGGGGTGACTCCTCGCGGCCGCCGGTCGCCCCCGGGCCCGTGAACGCGACGGTCTGCGTCGTCGTCGCGACGTAGCCGTAGCCCTCGAGGCCGAGCGTGAAGCGCGCGAGCTTCAGCGCCAACCCCGCGCCGAAGTCGGTGTCGCCGCCGAGCAGGTTCGAGCCACCCGCGTCCGCCGCGAGCCGCTCGGCGACCCACGCGCCGTACGCGAAGTGGAGGCCTGCCGCGCCGACCACGATCGACGGCGCGAAGCGCGCGGAGCCGGTGCCGACGTACGCGCTCGCGGTCGCGGTCGGCGTCCACAGATCGAGCGCGAGCGCCGCCGCGGGCCACGCGCCGCGCTGCCGGAGGAGCTCGAGGCGCGCGCCGATTCGCACGTCGCCGATCGCGGTCGCCGTCGGCGCCGCGGCGTCGACCGTCGGCAGCGCCGCGCCGCCTTGATCGACGATGACGGGCACGTCGACGTCGAGCTTCAACCTGCGCGCGAGCTCGAGCGCGACGAGCGCGTGCAGCGTGAGGCGATGCGCGACCACGTACGTCGTCGGTCCGCCCGCCGTCGGCTCGAAGCCGAGCGCGTCGTCGTCGTACGTCGCGACGACGCTCACCGCGGGGCGCAGCGAGCCCGCGACGCGCGCGTCGGGGACGGCGAAGAACGTGTCGCCCGCGGGCGCCGGCTCGAAGTGGTCGGCGGGCGTCGCGCTCGGCGCCGCGCCGCGCGCCGCGCCCGCGAACGCGACGATCGCGCCGAGGGTGAGCGCGCCGAGCGCGGCGCGAGGCGCTCCGAGCATCGCGCGGTCGTAGGCGAGCGCGTAGGCGCGGGCAAGCGAGCGCCGTTGCCCGCGGGCGAGGGCTGGCCACCGTGGTAAGAGCGACGCTCGTTCGCCCATGTCCGTGCCTCGAACGCCTCGTCGTCACGTGCTCGCGGCCGTGCTCGCGCTCGCCGGGATCGGCGCGCCGACGAGCGCGCTCGCGGACGAGCCGGCCGGCGCGCGCGACACGCCGGGCTACCCCGAGCCCGTCATCCAGTGGGGCGCGCAGAAGGGCGAGACGTGCGACGACGTCGCGGCGGCCGTGTACGGTTCGACGAAGTACGCGGCGCTCGTCACGCGCTACAACCGCGTGCGCTGCGCGCCGGGCGTGTCGCTGCCGCCCGGCACCACGCTCGTCTTGCCCGCGAAGCCGACGACGCTGCCGACCGCCAGGCTCGCGTCCGTGAACCCCGACGTGCGCGAGCGGCCCCCCGGCGGCGGCTGGTCGATCGCCGCGAGCGGCGCGCCGCTCTTCACGAACACCGTGGTCAACACGCTCGACAAGGGCCGCGCCGACATCCGCTTCGTCGATCGGACGCGCGTCTACATGGCCGCGAACACGCTCGTCATCGTCTACGGGACCGCCGCGCAGACCAGCGTGTCGAAGGCGCCGCCGCCCGTCGTGCAGGTCGACGCGGGCGAGGTGAAGCTCGGCCTCGCGGCCCTCCGCGGCGACGACGCGGTCGAGGTCGCCGTCGACGGCGGCGGCCGCGTGAGCGCGCACACGCGCGAGGTCGTCGTCGAGAAGAAGGGCGCGCGGACGACGGTCGCGGTCTACGACGGCAAGGCGCGCGTGACGTCGGGCAACAAGGCCGTCGACGTGCCCGAGCGGTTCGCGTCGCGCTTCGTCGGCGCCGCGCCGCCTTCACCTCCGCGTCCGCTCCCGCCCGCGCCGTCGTGGGAGCCAGGCGCGGTCGAGGGCGCGCGCCTCGGCCCGCGGAACGAGGGCGTCGTCGCGGCCGCGTGGAGCAGCGTGCCCGACGCGCGCGCGTACCGCTTCGAGATCGCACGCGACGCCGAGTTCCACGACCTCGTCGCGCGCGAGGAGGTCGGCGCCGACGTGCACGACTTCCGCGCCGAGCGCTTGCCCGAGGGCACGTACTTCTACGCCGTGCGCGCGATCGACAAAGAGGACTACCTCGGCCTCGCGTCGCCGCGCCGCGTGCGCATCGTCGCGGGCCGCGTCGACGGCGCCGCAGGATCCATCGGCGGCGCGATCGAGGTGAGCCCGTACGGCGTGCTCGTGATCGATCCGGCGCCGAGCGTCGAGGTCGCGCTCGATGGCGGCCCTTTCGGCCCCGTGCCGCCCGCGATCGATCTCGCGCGGCGCCGGCCCGCGAAGCTCACGCTGCGCGACGGAGGCGTCGCGACCGACGTCGCGATCACCTACCGGCCGGCGAGGGCCCTCGCGCGCGTCGAGCCGAGCGCGAAAGGGCGGGCGCGCGTGACCGTTCGCTTCGAGGGCCTCGACGGCGTCGACGTCTTCGCGCGTGTGCGGCCCGCGCTCCGCGTGGCCGAGGTCGGGGCGCCGCCGCGTGAGGTCGCGCTCGCGCGCGCGGGCGATGCGTTCACCGCCGACGTCGCCCTTCGCGGCGAAGGAGGCCGCGTCGAGGTGATCGACGGCCGCGGCGTCGTGCTCGGTCACGCCGACGTCGCGCCCGACGCGCGCGCCGCGACTTCGAAGGAGCGTCGCCCGCCGATCGCCGGTCCGTCGACGTGGGTCGCGCCCGCGCTGCCGCCGCTCGCCGACGTCGCGCCGTTCGCGCCGACGCCCTTCGACGCGGCGGGCCTCGGCGCCTCGATCACGGGCAGGCACGACGCGACGGGCGCGCAGGGCGCCGCGTTCGTCAGCGGCGCGGTCGGCCCCGTCGCGATCGACGCGGTCGCGCGCACCGAGGGCCCCGACGCGACGGCGTCGGGCGAGGCGGGCGCGTGGCTCGGCGCGCGCGTGCGCGTCCTGCGCGTCGGCGACGCCGCGTTCGAGCTCGCCCCGTCGTTCCGCGTCGGCCTCCCGTTCGAGGGCACCGACGCGCCGGCGCGCGTCGAGCCTGCGCTCGCGTTGGGCGGCGTCGTCGGCCGGCTGAGCTACGTCTTCGACGCCGGCCTTCGCGCGCGGGTCCAGTCCGCCGACTCGCTCCGGGCGCCCGTGCCGAGCTACGAGCCCTTCTTCGTCGCCGACGTGTCGTACGACCTCACCACGTGGATGCGCGCGAGCGGCGTCGTGGACGACGAGCTCCTGATCGGGCGTCGAAGCGACCCGACGGGCACGCCCGACCTCGCCGGCGTCGCGCGCGGCGGGCTCACGCTCGGCGCCGAGGTCGGCGGCGTGATCTACGGCGCGGCGTTCGTCCGCGCGACGCCGTTCACGACCGACGCGGCGCCGGTCGCCGCAGAGCTTGCCCTGGGAGTGCGCGCGCGCTGAGGTCGGCTGGCGTCGGCCTCACCGGCCAGCGCGTCGTCGAAGGCGCGCATCGCGGCAGCGCGTGCCTCGAGCGTGGTAGCGTCGACAGATGAGCTCCGGCGCGAGCGCGCGCGCATGAGCGGCGGTGAAGACGACGACGCCGAGACGTCGCCGCGCGCAGCGTCCCTCGACGACGACGCGATGTTCGCGCACGGCGAGGAGGACGCGACCGCGCCGCCGCACGGGCCGGCGAGCGTGCAGCGCGGCGCGCTGGTAGGCCGTGACCTCGACGGCAAGTATCGGCTCGAGGCGCTCCTCGGCGCCGGCGGCATGGGCGAGGTCTACCTCGCCGAGCACCTCGGCCTCGGCGCGCGCGTCGCGGTGAAGACGCTCCTCGGCCGCGCGGCGAACGACGCGACCTCGCTCGCGCGCTTTCGACGCGAGGCGCGCGCGGTCGCGAGGCTGTCGCACCCGAACGTCGTCCGCGTCACGGACTTCGGCGACGACGCCGACCTCGGCGTCTACTTCCTCGTCATGGAGCTGCTCGAAGGACGATCGCTCGGCTCGGCGCTCGCGCTCTCGCCCGGGCCGCCGCCGATCGCGGACGCCGCGGCGATCCTCGGCGAGCTCCTCGCGGGGCTCGCGTTCGCGCATGCCGCCGGCGTCGTGCACCGCGATCTGAAGCCCGACAACGTGTTCCTGTCGGAGGACGCGCGCGGGCGGCGCGTCGTGAAGATCGTCGACTTCGGCCTCGCGTTCGTCGACGACCCGCGCGAGCAGGGGCCCGCGATCACGCGCGAGGGCATCATCGCGGGCACGCCGTATTACATGAGCCCGGAGCAGTGCCAGTCGCTGCGCGTCGGGCCTTCGACCGATCTGTACGCGGTCGGCTGCATCATGACGGAGCTCCTGCAGCTCGCGCCGCCGTTCGGCGGAGGGACGGCGATGGAGATCCTCGCGAAGCACATGTTCGCGCCGCCGCCGCCGCTCGCGCGCCCGCCCGGCTACGAGCCGGTGCCGCCGCTGCTCGAGCGGCTCCGGCTCGACCTCTTGCAGAAGGCGGCGGAGGCGCGGCCCGCGAGCGCGGACGAGGTGGCGGCGCGCCTGGTCGAGGCGGTCGATCCCGCGCTCGCCGCCGCGAAGCTCCCCGGCCGAGCGAGCGACGAGCAAGGCCGGGCCGCGCGCGCGCCCGCGTGGGAGGCCGCGCCAAGGCCCGCCGCCGCCGCGCCGCCGAAGGGCGCCGTCGCGCTCGTGCGGCTCGCGCTCCGCGACGACGGCGTGAGCCCCATGTGCGAGGTCGGCCACGCCCAGCAGGGCCTGTCCGTGACGAGCGCGCGCTCGCTCGACGACGCGAAGGGCGCCGACGCCGTCGTGCTCGACGCCGGCGACGATCTCGACGCGGCCGAGGCGGCGCTCGCGCGGCTCGTCGTGATCGCGCCCGGCGCGCCTGTGCTCGCGTGCCTCGCGCGCGTCGACACGGAGCGCATGAACGCGCTCATCGCAGCGGGCGCGGCCGACGTCGCGCGCTACCCCGTCGCGCCGGACGCGCTCGCGAAGAAGGTCGCGCGGCTCCTCCGCCGTCGGCGTTGAGCGCTCGACTCGGCTACCATCCGCGCATGCTCAAGTCGGGAGATCGCATCGCGCTGCTCACGAGCGGCGGCGACGCGCCGGGGATGAACGCGGCCCTCCGCGCGGCGGCGAAGGTCGGCCAGGCGCTCGGCTTCGAGATGGTCGGCGTCGAGGACGGCTACGTCGGCCTGCTCGAGGGGCGCGTGCGCGGCCTCGACGTGCGCGCGCTCGACGACGCGGCGAGGCGCGGCGGCACGTCGCTCGGCTCTGCCCGCTCGAAGACCTTCCCGACCGAGGACGGGCAGAAGCGCGCGCGCGAGGTCCTCGCGGCGCACGCCGTCGCCGGCCTCGTCGTCATCGGCGGCAACGGCTCGCTCGGCGGCGCGCACGCGCTCGCCGACTCGGGCGTCGCGATCGCCGGCCTCCCTGCGTCGATCGACAACGACCTCGCGTGCACGTCGATGGCGATCGGCGTCGACACGGCGATGAACACGATCGTCGAGGCGTGCGATCGCATCAGCGACACGGCGAGCGCGCACCGCCGCACCTTCCTGCTCGAGGTGATGGGCCGCGACTCGGGCTACCTCGCGATGACGACCGCGATCGCCGCGGGGGCCGACGCCGTGCTCATCCGCGAGACCGAGAAGGACGACGCGGCGCTCGTCGATCAGGTCGTCGCCGCGATGCAGCGCGCGTACGGCGGCAAGAACGGCAAGCGCCGCGTGCTCGTCATCAAGGCCGAGGGCGTGCGCTACGACACGCAGAGGCTCAAGGACGCCGTCGACGCGCGCATGAGCGAGCTGTTCCCCGACGTCGACACGCGCGTGACGGTGCTCGGCCACGTGGTGCGCGGCGGCGCGCCGACCGCCTTCGATCGCCTCCTCGGCGCGCGCCTCGCGAACTGCGCGGTGCGCGGCCTCGCCGAGGGGCGGACCGACTTCATGGCCGGCTGGGGCGGCCCCGGCTCCGCGGCGCCGTGCGCGCACGACCCGTACGTCGTCTTCTCGCCGCTCGACGTCGTGCTCCGCGAGACCGAGCGCCTGATGACGGGCGCATCCGAGGTCGCGAAGTGGCGCAAGCGCGTCTTCCA
>DASYCF010000728.1:0-6305 GCA_036500365.1 Byssovorax sp. | reverse complement strand
TCGTCGCGCACTGGCTCGCGGTCGCGCAGGGCTGGCCGTTCTTGCGCTTGCAGCTCGCGAGCGGCGCGCCGGAGCAGGCGCACTTCGGCGCGCCGCACGCGCCGCTCTGGTCGTCGCACAGGCCCGACTCCTGGGCGCCCTCCGCGACGGCGTTGCACGTGTGCGTGGTCCCGTCGCACGTGGAGCAGACGGGGCAATCCGCGTTGACGTTGCACGCGACGCAGCTGCCGCTCCCGTCGCACACGCCGCCCGTACACGACGTACCCAGCGCGTCGTTCGACGTCTGGCACATCCCGGCGTTGCACGTGACCAGCTGGCAGGCCGGCGGCGGGGCGCAGTCCGAGGCGACCTCGCACTGGAGCGTGCAGGCGCCCATCGCGTCGCAGAACTTCGCCTGCGAGTCGCCCGAGGTACACGCGGTCCCCGCCTCCGCGGGCGAGGTGCCGCACGCGCCGGTGCTCGTGTCGCAGAGCGGGACGAGGCACGACGACGGCGACGAGCACTGTTGATCGGTCGTGCAGCCGATGCACGAGCCGTCGACGCACTGGAGCCCAGTCCCGCATGCACCCCCGTTGTCGGGCTGGTAGTCGCACGTGTGATCCGCTCCGCACGCGGCGGTCTGGCACTCTTCGGCCGGGCAGTCGGACGCGACGACGCACCCGACGCAGTGCCCCTGGCCATCGCACACCGCGCCGCCGTCGGAGCACGGCGTCTCGGGCGACGACGCCGAGAGCGTGCACTGCTGATCGACGCACGCGATCTCGACACACGGATCCGGCGGCGCGCCGCAGTCGCTGACGACCGAGCACGGCCCCCCGCCTCCAGCGCTGCCCCCGCTCCCGGCCACGCTGCTGGAGCTCGAGGCGCGGCTCGAGCTCGACGCGCGGCTCGACGACGACGCCTGGTTCGATCCCGCGCCGCCGCCGCCCGCGCCGTCGACCGTCTGGTAGCCGGTCTCATCAAACGACACGGCGCACGCCCCGAGGCAAGCGACGCATGCTGCCGACGCAGCGACCCAATGGAGGGAGCCGCTTCGTAGAGCGTGCATGCGTCCCTCCGGGGGCGTCACACGTGGAGTGGCGCCGCTACGGACACGTGCCGGTGCCCGGACAGGCCACGTTGCCATTGCACATCTGGGCGCAGCTGATCATGTTGCCGCAGCCGTCGGCCGCGGTGCCGGCGCACTTCGTCCCCATGCCGCCCGTCCCGCCGCATGCAGTGGCCATCGTATCGCAGCACTTGCCGCCGGCGCCGCCCGAGCAAGCCGTCCCGGTCGCGCAGACGCCCGAGCAATCGATGTTTCCGCCGCACGTGTCGCTCGTCGTCGTACTGCAGCCGCTTCCTGCTGCGCCGGTGCCGCAGCCGTTGGCCTGCGTCTTCGGCGTGCAGCACATCGTGTTGAAGCAGACGGCGGTTCCACCACCGCAAACGGTGAGGTTGCAGGTCCGCTGAACGCCGCACGTGTCGTTGACGTTGCCGCTGCACTGCGTACCGCACGCCGCCGAGAGCGTGGGCGTGGTGCAGCACTTGTTGCTCGCGCTGCCACACTCCGTGGTCCCGCCGCACTCGCTCGCCATGCAAGTGATCGGGTTGTTGCAGCTGTCGTTCGTCGTGCCGCTGCACTGCTTCGGGCTTTGCGAGCCGCACGGATCGCCGCTCGGCGAGCAGCACGTGAAGTTCGCGAGGTTGCACTCGCGGCCACCGTTGCACTCCGATTGCCCGATGACCGCGCAAGCCACGCAGTGGCCATTCCCGTCGCAGTGGTGATTGCCACCCTCGTTGCAGGCGTGGTCGATCGCGAAGTCCGGGTTCGACGGCGTGCCGTTCGTGCAGACGTTGTCAGTGCAGTCCTCGCCGTCGTCGGGAGTGTCGCCGTCGTTTTCGACGTTGGTGACGACGCCGCCCTCGCACTTCAGCGTGTGACAGTCGCCCGTCGTCTGGCCCATCGTCAGGACGGTGTCGTCGGGCATCTTGACGTCCGAGCAGTGCCCCGCGGTGCACGAGAACGTGTCGCAGAAGGTCGTCGTGCCGCAGTCGTCGGCCACCGAGCAGCCGCTGCACGTGTCGCCGTTGCAGGTGTGACCGCCGCCACAGTCCGTGCCGTCGCCGTTGTTCGTCGGCGTGCACGTGTTGTTCACACACTGATTCGTCGTGCACGAGTTGCCGGTGGACGGGCAGGGGTTGGCCGTCGCCGTGCACGCGACGCAGTGGCCGGCGCCGTCGCAGACCCCTGCGGCACACACAGCGTCCGGGGGCATCTGCACCGAGCACGTCCCGCTCGGGATGTCGCAGGTGGGGACGTTGCAGGGATCATTCTGAGCCCCGGGACAGTCGCCATTGCTCATGCAACCGCCGCCGCCCCCGCCGGTCCCGGTCGTCGTCGTGGAGGTGGAGCCGCCGCCGCCGCTGTTCGAGGAGGTCGACGTCGAGGTCGACATCGTGCCCGACATGGTCGTGGTCGACATCGTGCCGCTCTGGGTCGTCGTCGAGCTCTGCGTGGCGCCGCCCGAGCCCGAGCCGGGGCCGGCCGCGCCGGTGCCCTCGGTCGTGTTGAACGCGTCGAAGTTCTGCGTACAGCCCGCGTACACGGCGCCCGCCGCGACAAGGCCGAAAGCCCACCAGATCGCCGTCCTGCCCATAAGTAGACCTCTCCAGTCGACGTTAACACCAGGCCGTCAGCCGGTGTGTACTTCTTTACGGTCACGGTTTCTTCGCGAGGCGCTTCTCGGTGCGGGCGGACTCGCGGCGGCGGAGGTCGATGCAGAGGCTCGCCGCCTCGAGCGCCTGGCGCAGCCCGCGGTCGCCGATCTCGGTGCCCTTGAGGCCCGCGGTGAAGAAGGCGTCGGCGTCGGCGCGGGCGTCGGCGTCGCAGATCGTCTCGACCGCGCTCGCGAGCCGCGTCAGCACGAACGACGGCGCCTTCGCCTTGAGCTCGGCGAAGTGGTCCTTCAGCCACGCGAGCACGACGGGGCGCGACTCGGGGTACTCCATCGCGGCGCCGAAGATGGCGAAGCCGTCCTGCACCTTCAGCTGATCGCCGAGCATCGGGTCGAGCGCGCGACGCAGCAGCGCCGGGTCGGCGAAGCTCCCGAGCGCCGTGATGGTCACGAGGCGATCCTCGGGCGTCGGCGCGCGCCGCGCGGCCTCGACGAGCTCCGTGAAGCGTTTGTCGCCGGCGCGCCGCGTCGACGCGCGGAGGGCGATCGCGGCGATGTCGGCGTCGACGGAGCGCGGATCTTTGAGGTAGCTCGCGGCGATGCGATCGGCCTGCGCCGCGATGGCAGGATCCTCGGTGAGCGTGGCGAACGCGGCGAGGACGCTCTTCCGCAGGAGCTTGGTCTCGTCGCTCTCGCGCGGGCGCGGCTCCCACCCGACCTCGCGCGCGATCGGCCCGAGGATCGCCGACGCGAACGCGCGGAAGACGGGCCGCTGCGACGGGTCGACGAGCTCGTCGTCGACGCGCTGGAGCACGTAGATCACCTGCTCGACCACGAGGCGGCTCCGCTCGCCGCGCAAGGACCACAGGAGATCGAGCAACGCGTCGCTCGGGAGGTCGCCGCTCTGCACGAGGGCCCACGCGTCGTTCACGAGGCCGATGCGCGCGCGGACGTCGAGCTCGGCCCGCGCGTGGGCGGCGGCGGCGAGGAGCGTGGGCGAGAGCGCGACGCGAAAATAGCCGGCCTCGTGCGCGTTCGGATAGACCCACGCCGGGCAGCGGCGCGTGCCGAGCGAGATCTCGCCGGATGGCCCGTCGAGCATGCCGCACGCGGGCGTCTTCGAGCCTTCGAACGCGACGCAGAGCGGGATCTTCCACGGCGTGCTCGGCTCGGGCTGCTCGCGCGCTGCGTCGCCCGCCGCGCGGGCGCGGTAGCGGCGCTGCGTGAGCGTCACGCGCGCGTCGCGGCCCTTCTCGCACGCGAGCTCGGCTCGCACGACGGGCACGCCCGGCGCGTCGAGGAACGTCCGGGCGACCGACCACACGTCCTTGTTCGAGCTCGCCGCGAGCGCGCCGAAGAGATCGGCCGCGGTCGCGGTGCCGAACTCGTGCGCCTTCAAGTAGCTGCGCACGCCGTCGCGGAAGGGCGCCTCGCCGAGCCACGCCTCGAGCATGCCGAGCACGGCGGCGCCCTTGTCGTACGTGAGGCCGTCGAACGCCTCCTCGGCCTCGGCGCTGTTGCTCACGGGCTGACGGACGGCGCGCGCCGACTCGAGCGCGTCGACGTTCATCGCCACCATCCGCGCGCGGAGCGCCTCGGCCCGGGCGCCCATCTGCGGGCGCCACGTGTCGACGAGCTTCGACTCCATCCACGTGGCGAAGCCCTCGTTGAGCCACAGGTCGTCCCACCACGGCATCGTGACGAGGTTGCCGAACCAGTGGTGCGAGATCTCGTGCGCGACGTTGATCGCCATCGCGCGGCGCGCCTCCGTCGCGGCCGTCTTGGGATCGAGGAGCACGAGGTCCTCGCGGAACGAGATGAGCCCCGCGTTCTCCATGGCGCCGTACCCGAACTCGGGGACCGCGAGCAGATCGAGCTTCGCGTACGGATAAGGGCGGGCGAAGTAGTCGCCGAGGAGCTTGACGTCGGCGGCCGCGGCGTCGAGCGCGAGGTCGCCGAGCTTCGCCTTGCCCTTCGTCGTGATGACGCGGATCGGCACGGGCTCCTTCGCGCCCTCGCGCACGTCGAGCGGGCCGACCGCGAGCGCGAAGAGGTACGTGGGCAGCGGCGGCGAGGGCGCGAAATGGAACACGACGCTGCGGCCGTCGTCGATCTCGTGCCGGTCGAGCTCGTTCGTGTTGGCGACGACGAGGTTGCCCTTCGGCGTGGTCACGCGGAGCTCGAACGGCGCCTTGAACGACGGCTCGTCGAAGCAAGGCAGCATGCGCCGCGCGTCCGTCGGCTCGAACTGCGTGAACGCGTAGTAGAGGTTGTCCTCGCGCACGCGGTAGAGCCCCGAGAGCTTGTTCGAGATGGGCGCGGAGTAGGCGACGCGGAGCTCGGCGCGGCCCACGGCGAGCGGCTTCGCGAGCACGAAGACGAGCTCGTCGGGCGCCTCGCCGCCGGCTGCCAGCCGGACGTCGGCCGTCGCCGGGATGTGCGCGCCGTTCTGCGACGCCTCGGCCCGCAGGATGGTCAGCTCGCGCCCGTGCAGCACCACCGCGCTCGTCGCCCTCGGCACGTCGATCGTGATGGTGACGTCGCCCGTGAAGCGCTCCTGTGCCGGATCGATGACGAGCGAGACGTCGTAGCGGACGGGCTTCGCCGTGCCCGGGAGGCGCCCCGAGGCGAGCGGCGGCGGCACGGACGCGGCGCGCGGCGCCATCACCCGCTCGGGCGCGCGGGTGATGTCGTTGTTCGTCGCGCAGCCGCTCGCGAGGGCGAAGAGCGACGCGATCACGGCTCCGGCGCGCGTGCGGCGGCTTGCCATCGCGGTGAGCGTCGCGTCGCTCGCGCGGGCGGTCAAGTCGCGCGGAAGAAGCCGAGCGCGCGCGCCTGCGCCTGCCCCGTGTCGCGCCGTCGCCAGAGCACGGCGTCGAGCGCGTAGTGCGTCGCCTGCGGCACGGCGAGCAAGGGCACGACGAAGGCGCGCGCGATCGGCGAGAGCAGGGGCGAGCTCCGCGCGACGCCTCCGAACCAGGGCGGCGCGTCGTGCCACACGAGCCTGTCCCACGCGAGCTCCTCGACGTACGCGCAGAGGAGCAGCGACGCGACGAACGCGCCGAGGCCGAGCGCCGCGACGCGCGCGATGACGGCGACCCCGCTCCCGCGGGTCGCGGCCACGGCGACTCCGCTGCCGCCGGTCGCGACGACGGCGACTCCGCTCCCGCGGGTCGCGACGACGGCGCCCGGCGACTCGGCGGCGCGCGCTCGCGTGTACGCCCAGAGGAGCGCGACATAGGGCACGCCGTGCACGATCACGTTGCACACGGTGAACGTGAAGTCGCCGTCGTAGAGGACGACGCCGACGTACCACGTGGCCGCGGTGCTCGCGACGACGAGGTGCTTGCCGAAGCTCGTCGGCGCGCCCGACGCCGCGCGGCCGATCTCGCGCCCGGCGTACGCGGCGAGCAGCAGGAGCTCGAGCGCGCCGAGCCACGGGACGATCGGCGCGAGCGCGTCGATCGACACGAAGTCGCCCTCGACGAACCAGTGGAACGCGCGCGGCAGGTGCGCGTGCCAGTACGCGAGCGGGTAGAGCGTCGCGGCGTACACGACCGCCGCGTCGAGGCGCGCGCCCGCCGCGTCGCGCTCGCCGTTCTTCGCGCGGTAGATCGCGACCCAGCCCGCCTGCTGGCGGACGAAGTG
>DASYCF010000727.1:0-5527 GCA_036500365.1 Byssovorax sp. | reverse complement strand
CGGCATCACGGTGCACCGGCGGAGCTGCGCGAAGGCCTTCGACACCGACCCGGAGCGCCGCGTCGAGATCTCGTGGGACGCGCGCGCGAAGATCAACCGGCCCGTCTCGATCCGCGTGACCACGCAGAACCGGCCCGGCATCCTCGCGACGATCGGCCACACGTTCCACGAGCAGGGCATCAACATCAGCGAGGCGACGTGCCGCGCGAGCGACGACGGCCGCGCGATGAACACGTTCACGTTCCTCTGCTCCGATCTGGCCCAGCTCAAGAACGTGATCCGCCACCTGCAGAAGATCCCGGGCGTCGCCGCCGTCGAGCGCACCTGACCGCGGGGCCGCGCGCGGCTGCGCCCGGCGCCGTCACCACGCGCGCGTGAGCGGGCGGCCGTCCTCGCCGCCTGGCTCGTGGCGCGCGGCGATCTCCCGCACGGCGCGGACGAGCGCCTGCACCTCGGCGTGCTTGACGCGCCCGCCCTCGGTCGCCCGGTCGCAGTAGAACGTGCGGCAGCCGAGCGGCCGCGCGGCGTAGACCGAGCAGCGTCCGTCGGCGCGGAGCAGCGGGCAGGGGCGCTCGTCGGCCAGGTCGAGTCGGCGCCGCTTCGTCGGCGCAGGCGCGGCGCCGACCGCGCGTGCACCGCCCGCCGCGGCGACGGCGCGGCGCAGGGCGGCGAGCTCGATCGACGTCACGTACGGCTCGCGGCCCGTGACGCCGAAGCGACAGCACTCGGTCGACGCGGGGCACGACCAGCCTGCGAACGTCGCGTCGACGCGGGCGTACAGCTGGTCGAGCTCGGCGAGCGCCGCCTGCTCCGCGCTCGATGCACCGCGCCGCGCCATGCGCATCAGCCTACAGCGTCTGCTGGCCGAGCCGGCGTGCGCAGCTCGAGAAGCGCGGTATCGTGTAGCGTTCGATGCGCGGTCCGACGCAGAGCTCGATGACGGCGCCGCGGCTCCGCTCGCTCGACTCGATCGTCGTCCCCGAGGGGGCGTCGCGCGTCGTCGTGCTGCGCGACACGGAGGGGATCGCGCCCGGGCCGGTCACGCTGTCGCTCGAGGCCGCGCGGATCGCGTCGCGCTTCGACGGGCGTCGGTCGCTCGAGCGCGTCGCGCGCGAGGCCGCTGTCGACGTCGCCTGGGTCGAGCAGCTCGTCGCCGAGCTCGACGCCGCGCTCCTCCTCGACACGCCTGCGTTCCGTGCCCGCCGCGCGGAGGTGGTGCGCGCGTTCGGCGCCGCGAAGACTCGTCCCGCCGCGCACGCCGGCGGCGCGTACGACGACGACCCCGTCGCGCTTCGGCGATACATCGACCGCGCGTGCCTCGGCGCGGCGCCGGCGCGGGCCCGGCCGGGCAAACTCCGCGGCTTGATCGCCCCGCACATGGATCTCTGGCGCGCCGCGGTCGGCTACGGCCACGCCTACCGCGCCGTGGCCGACGGGCTCGCCGACGAGGTCGACACGTTCTTCCTGCTCGGCACGTCGCACGCCGCGATGGCGCGCCCGTTCGCCGTCTGCGACAAGGCGTTCGACACGCCGCTCGGCGCGCTCGAGCCGGACTCCGCCGCGATCGACGAGCTCGCGCGCGCGAGTCATTTCGACGTCCACGCCGACGCCTACCTCCACAAGGGCGAGCACTCGCTCGAGTTCCAGGCCGTCTTCCTCGCGCACGCGCTCGGCGGTCGGCGCGCGCGCATCGTCCCGGTGCTGTGCGGCCTCGGCGAGGTCCAGCTCACCCGGCGCGACCCCGCGCGCGACGCGGCCGCCGAGTCGTTCCTCGAGGCGCTCGGCGACCTCGCCAGGCGCTACGGCGACCGGGCCGTCGTCGTCGCCGGCGCCGACCTCGCGCACGTCGGCCCGCGCTTCGGCGACCCGCGACCCCTCGACCCCCGCGCCCGGCGCGCCCTCGCCGACACCGACGGCGCGTCGATCGACCGAGTCGTCGAGGGCGACGCGCGCGGCTTCTTCCACGACGTCACCGCGGACCTCCACGTCCGGCGCGTCTGCGGCGTCGGCCCCGTCTACACCGCGCTCCGCGCCCTCGGCGGCACCGCCGGCGAGCTCCTCCACTACGACCAGTGCGTCGACCCCCAAGAGGGCTCAGTCGTGACGCACGCCTCCATCGCCTTCTGGCGCTGAACCGACCCGCGAACCCGCCCTCGCGAACCGCCTCGGCCGCGACGATCCCCCCGCGAGAGCCGTCCCGAGAGTGGAAACTCGGAACGACGCTCTGAGGAGAAGGCGATGGGCGTCGAGCCGGCTGCGATCGCGGTGGCGCCGCGCGGAAGCGTGCTCAGGCACGCTGAGACGGCGCTGCCGCGAGCACGGCCGTATCGGCGCCGAGCGCCCGCCTCAGCGGGCGCGGCGGCGGGCGATATCGAGTCCCAGGCGCTCGGCCTCGCGATAGATGGCCTGGCGCGACATCCCGAGCGCACGCGCCGCCGCGGCGACCGAGCCCTGCGCGCGGGCGAGCGCGTCCTCGAGCCGTGACTTCGCCAAGCCGACGTCGGTCGACGACGGAGGAGCAGGCTTCGGCCGCATAGCGCGCGAGAGCGTGTTGGCGATCGATCCGAGATCGAGCGGGCCGTCGTGGCTCGCTTCGGCCGCGGCGACGAGCGCCGCTTCGAGCTCGGGCACGCCGCCGGGCCAGCCGGCGCGGAGGAGCGCCTCGAGCACGGGCGCGCCGATGCGTGACGTGGCGATGTGGTGACGACGCGCGACCTCGGCCACGATGAGCGCGATGTCCTCGCGCCGCTCGCCGAGCCGCGGCACGCGGATGCGCCTGCCCGAGAACAGCGCGGCGAACCACGGCGCGATGAGCCCGTCGTTCGTCGCGCGATCGAGCGGGTGGTCCGTGGTGATCACCACCGAGACGCCCGTCCCGCGGCCGACCGCGTGCGAGACCTCGAGCTGGAGGTGCCGCGGCAGCTTGTCGGCCTGGAGCACGACCCACGTCGTCGGCGACGCGCCCTCGGGCACGTGCGGGCTCGCGGCGCCGCCGTCGACGACCACGACGTCACCGGGCGCCTTGCGCGCCGACGTCGCGAAGCGAGCGAGCGTGCGCTTGCCGACGCCGGGCGGCCCCTCGATGCACACCGACGCACCGGAGCGCACGTGGTCGAGCACGGGCTGGATCCAGTCGAGGCGCTGCTTCTCGCCGTGGACGAGGTCGCCCGTGTGCGTCGGCCCCGTCGTGTACGTCGTGAGGTCGTGCTCGACGAACACGCCGAGCTGCCGCCCGAGCCGGACGACGCTCCCGTGCTCGACGTTCATTCGCCGAGCGCGCACGCCGCCGACGTATGTGCCCTCGGGAGCCGAGAGATCCTCGAGGTAGCAGCCGTCGAAGCGCACGCTCACCCGGGCGTGCTCGGCCGCGACGCCGGGTCCGGTGGCGCGGGCGTCCTTCGACGATGCGCCGATGATGGCGCCGTCATGCAAGGGCACCGCGCGCGGCGGCCCCTCGAGGTCGACGAGGACGAGGCCCCACCCGCCCGCTCCGTCGTGCCGTGTGGTGTGTCGGACGCCCGAGCTCCGCTCCGTGTCTCCGTCGTCGAGCTCGTTCGCCGCGTCGTGCATCAAGGTCGTGGTTTGCATCGGCTGTCGTGTCCTCGCGTGAGGTCTCGCGGGTGGGTGCGCCGTGGCTCTCGCCGCGACGCACGGATCCGCCCGCCGCTGGGCGGCGCGTGAGGACCCTTACCGAAGGCGGCGACCGTCGCAACCGACGCTCCGCGGCGACGCGACGGCGATTCGCTTGACACGCTTCGACTCGAGGACTAGCAAGGCACCCGCTTGACGACGGGTTCGCCCGTCGTCTCGAGGCTGAACGCGGTCGGGCTGAGCTCGGCGCGCGCCAGTCGCGGGAGTAACTCAGTGGTAGAGTGCAACCTTGCCAAGGTTGACGTCGCGGGTTCAAATCCCGTCTCCCGCTCCAAAAAATAACGAAAAAACGGCCGGCCGACGAACACGTCGGGCCGGCTCTTTTTTTTCCTGGCTGTCGCGAGCACCGCCGCTCAGGACGTCGCCAGGTGGGTCGCGGGCCTGCCGGCTACAGTGACGTCCCGAGCGAAACGGGTCCGTCCCGAATACGCGTGAGGAGTTCCCTGATGGCACTTTCGTCCTCAGACCCGACGTCGCTTTGCGCAATCAATATGCCCGATTGCGGGTGCCGCCCGAGCTAGCGGCCGGGGATTGCTCGACAACCGGCCGCTGAATGCCGGGCCCGGGCATCTCGGTGAGCGCGGGGCAGACGCGGCGTGCCATCCGCGCGCCCTCCAGGACACATCGCGCTTCGCGTCGAACGCGTGGATCGCGGCCTCGCTCGCGGCTCCCGGGTCGCGCTGCGGACGACGTCGCTCTCGCGCTCGTCGATGTGCGCGATCCTCGTCGACGACGCACGACGTCATGCTGCGCTCGTGCGAGGCGCGTGTATCGAGGCGTCGCTCGCGCACGCCGCGATCGGACGAATCGACTCGGCGGAGGCCGTCCACGAAGCGCGTGCGGGGCACTGCGCGCTTGTGATACGGATGCGGCCGCATGGCTGCCCCGCCGCTGCACGAGCGACTCCGCCTCCTCGCCAGCACCCTGGAGCGCCAGTACCTCGGCAAGGACGAGATCATCCGCCTGCTGATGATCTCGGTCGTCGCGGGCGAGCACTGCGTCATCCTGGGCCCGCCCGGCACGGCCAAGAGCGCGCTCATCCGCTCGCTCGCCGAGCTCATGCAGGCGCACTACTTCGAGTACCTGCTCACGCGGTTCACGGAGCCGAACGAGATCTTCGGCCCCGTCGACATCGCCGCCTTCCGCGAGGGAACCTACCGGCGCAACACCGCGGGCATGCTGCCCGAGGCGGAGGTGGTGTTCCTCGACGAGGTGTTCAAGTCGAACAGCGCGATCCTCAACGCGCTCCTCACGCTGCTCAACGAGCGCAAGTACACGAGCGGCGGCCAGGTGCTGAAGTGCCCGCTCATCAGCGTGTTCGCGGCCTCGAACGAGGTCCCGGCCGACGAGACGCTGACCGCGATCTTCGACCGGTTCCTCGTGCGCGTGCACTCCGACAACCTCGACGCGTACCACTTCAACGAGCTGCTCCAGCGCGGCATCCAGCACGAGGTGCGGCAGATGACGGGCGAGCCGCTCCGTCCGGTCGTCCTCGCGCGCGAGCTCTCCGACCTCGGCAAGGCGTTCGGCGCGCGCATGAACTTCTCCGACGCGTTCCTCAGCGCCTACAAGGGCCTCGTCTTCCAGGTCCGGGCCGAGGGCGTGTCGCTCAGCGATCGGCGCGTCGTCAAGATGCTCAAGCTCTTCGCCGCGAGCGCTTACCTCGACGGACGAAGCCAGACCGACGCGAGCGACTTCTTCGTGCTCAAGCACATCTGGAACAACCAAGATCAAGCGGCGATCCTCGAGGGGATCATCCAGCCGGTGCTCGAAGCGTTCTTCCGTGAGCATCCCGATCGAAGGCGCGTCGGCGCGCTCGGCGTCGGCGTCGAAGCGCTCGCCGCCGAGATCGATCGGATTCGAATGATCCTCACCG
>DASYCF010000726.1:0-5788 GCA_036500365.1 Byssovorax sp. | reverse complement strand
GTGCGGGGGCCAGCCGCGCTCGAGGAGGATCTCGCGCGCGCCGGCGGGCGCCGCGCTCGCGAGGAGCAGCGCGGCGCCGTAGAGCGGCACGGCGAGCCCGAAGGCGTGCAGCGCGCCGACGTCGCTCGACGCCCGCTGGCTCGCCGCGCGCGGCGTGGTCGTGGTGGTCACATTCGTCTCTTCGTCCATGATCACGTGCCCCCTTCGTCTGCGCTGCCGCGGCGGTCGGGTCCGCCGCCGAGCATGTCCCACCCGGTGAGCTCGGGATCGCCGGTGTCGACCGCGACGAGGTCGCCCTGCGTCGTGCCCGCGTAGAGCCACCCCTCGACGGCGATCGGCTGCGACGCGATCGGCCCGTGCTTCATCGCGAAGCCGTCGACGACGACGCCCGTGTCCGGCTCGATGCGCAGCACGCTCCCCGAGCTCGTGGCGAGCAAGATGCTGTTGCCCGCGTATGCGAGCGGCGCCGGGACGTCGGCCGCGGCCTCCGCGCCGAGCGGCCGCTCCCACATGCGCCGTCCGGTCTTTCGATTGGTCGCGACGACGGCGCCTTGCTCGATCGTGAACAGGCCGCCGCGCGCGACGAGCGGTCGCGGCGCGGGCTTCACCTGGAGGCGGGGCTGCGTCGCGGCCGCCTCGAGGGTCGGCAAGAGCACGAGCGAGCTCGCGAGCATGTCGTTGTCGCGCGTGCGATCGCGATCGCGCCCGAGGTAGACGCCGTCCGCGGTGAGCACGGGCGGGGACGTGACGCGGTTCCTGTGGACGTCGAGCACCTCGCCGTCATCGGCCGCGAGCTGATAGAGCGTGCCGAGCTTCGTCGCGACGTAGAGCCGCTTGCCGTCCGACACCGGCGTCGAGTTGACCTCGGCGTCGATCCACCGGCGCCACCGCGGCTCGCCCGTCTTGAGATCGAACGCGGCGACGACGTACGGCGAGCTCGGGTTGCCGGCGTGCGGATACGACGAGAACACGAGCTCTCCGTCGACGAGCACGGTCGCGAGCTGGGGCGAGCCGAGGTACCACGACCAGAGCGGCTTGCCCGTCGCCGCGGAGACGCCGAACAGCGTGCACGAGTACGTGTTGAAGACGCAGATGCCCTCCTTGCACGCCGGGTCCGTGGGCCCGTCGTCGGAGAGGTGCAGGCCCCACGCGGGGCGACCGGTCACCGCGGCGAGGGCGTAGACCTCGTACGTGCCGAAGCCGCCGACCACGATCTTGCCGTCGTAGTGCGCTGGCGTGGCGACGGCGCGCGCGCCGGGGATGTGCGCGACGAAGCCCTCCGCCGTGCGCGTGACGCGCGGCACCTGCGACGTGTGCGTCGCGACGCCGTGGCGCGTGGGCGGCGGCGGCTCCTTGCCGGGCGCGTTCTCGGCGCGCGCGAGCGCGGTGACGTCCTCGCCAGGCGTGCTCCAGGCCGCAGGGCGGCGCAGATCGGGCGCGATCTCCGCGAGCGCGTCCGGCGGCGGCGGCGCGCGCTCCACGTGCGCGGGCTTCGAGCAGCCGAGCAGCGGGATGGACGCGACAGGCAACGAGAGGAAGAGCGCGAGCGACGACGTGGAACGCGTCATGACGACACCCCGACGAGTGATGTCCCGCGGGCACGAGATAGCGCTCGAACCTCACGAGGGGACGGCGCGCGGCGGCTCCGCGGCGGCGGACCTTAGACGCCGGGCGAGCAAAACAGATTCCGGCGCAGCGCGATGCGGCGCGCAAGAGTCGACCCGAGCGCTCCGCGAGCGCCGCGCGCAAGAACGTCAGGCCTCGAGGACCACGACGTCGAGCCGCGCGAGCGTGCCCGCGTCGCCGACGAGATCGATCGCGGAGATCGCGTCGCCGTCGAACGTGAAGCGGAAGACGACGCGCGGCTTGCCGTTCGGGGCCCAGGTGACGCCCGGTGCGCCGTCGACGATCGCACGCTGCGCTCCGCGAGAGCGACGAGCGAAGCTCTGGGCCGCGGCCTCGGCGCCGCGTACCTCGGGGGCGGCGCCGAACCGCGCCGCCTGCGCGTCGGCGCGGACGACGACGTCCGGCGAGAGCACCGCGACGAGCCCGGCGACGTCTCCCGTGCGCGCCGCGGCGACGAACGCGTCGACGAGCGCGCGCTGCCGCGCCCCGGCGGGATCCGGCGCGGCCGTGGCTCCTTGGACGCGCGTTCGAGCGCGGCTCGCGAGCTTCCGCGCGGCGACGGGCGAGCGCTCGACGATCGGCGCGATCTCCTCGAACGAGAGGCCGAACACGTCGTGGAGGACGAACGCGACCCGCTCCGCCGGCGCCAGCGCCTCGAGCACGACGAGCAGCGCCGGACCGACGGAGGCGGCGAGCAGCGCCTCGCGCTCGACGCGGTCCACGTCGTCCGCGCGCTCGAGCGCATCGGGGGCCTCGTCGAGCGGCTCCTCGCGGCGCCCTTTGCGCGCGCGGAGCATGTCGAGGCAGACGCGCGCGACGACGGTCGTGAGCCACGCGCGGTGGTCCTCGACGTCGGCGGCGTCGGCGCGGCTCACGCGCAGCCACGCCTCTTGCAACGCGTCGTCGGCGTCGCCGTGCGGGCCCAACATGCGGCGCGCCACGGCGCGCAGGTGCGCGCGGTGGCGCTCGAACCGCTCGGCGGGTCCTCGTCGATCGCTCATTTCGTCGGTCCCTTCGTGGCACGAACTGCTGTTGGATGACGCGCCCGAGCGCCCCGATGTGACCGACGTGCTCGTGTGTTCAGTGCGCGGCCACGCAACGCGACACACTGCGGTCACGTCTGCGCCCGCTCGCGCGTCTCCTGGATAGACCCACAGAGAGGAGTCGACACATGGAAGCTCGAATGAAGCAGCCCGCGATGATCCTGCCCGAGGCGATGCAAGCGCTCATGGCCCTCCACGCGGCGGCCGAGAAGGGCGGCGTGCCCGCGGCGACGCTCGGGCTCGTGCACCTCCGCGCGAGCCAGATCAACGGCTGCGGCGCGTGCTGCGACGGCCACCCCCGCATGATGCGCAAGGCGGGCGAGACGGACGAGCGCATGTTCGCCGTCGTCGCGTGGCGGGACGCGCCGTATTTCACCGACGCCGAGCGCGCCGCCCTCGCGCTGACCGAGGCGCTCACGCGCGTCGCCGACGTGCCCGACCCCGTCCCGGACGCGCTCTGGGACGAGTGTAAGCGGCACTACGACGAGCGCGCGCTCGCGGCGCTCGTGATCGAGATCGCCTCGATCAACGTGTGGAACCGCCTCAACATCGCGACGAGGCAGGTCGCCGGCGCGTGGAAGCCTTGACTGAACGGCGTCGGCGCTGAGGCGCGTCAGAAGACGAGCGTGAGGCCGCGCGCGCGGATCCAGACGTCCGGCTTGCCGGGCGCCGGTGGCGCGGGCGGCCGGCGCGCGCGCTCGGCCGCGACGATCTTCGGCACGCCGTTCAGGATGGCGATGACGCCGGCGACGACGAGCGCTGCGCCGATGACGTCCGGCGCGTTCGACCGACGCGACGACGCGCCGAAGTCCGGCGGAGCGAGCGCTTCGTTGACGGCGACGGCGGTGACGCCGCCCGCGAGCGCCGCGCCGCCGAGGCTCGTGACGAGGATTCCCTCGAAGCGCAGCGCGTCGGGATCGGCGCGCGCGCGCGGAGAGAGCGACAGGAGGCCGAGCGCGACGAGCGCGCCAGCGGCCCCGCGGAGCGCGCGCGACGACACGCCGCTCAACGTAGGGCCGCCGCGTCCGCCCGGACACCGCGCAGGAGCCACGGGTCAGAGGTTCCGGATCAGCGCGGCGGACATGTCGGCGATCGTCGCCTCCTCGTGCGAGAGCCCCGCCTCGCGCACGCAGCGCGGCATGCCATAGACGACGCAGGACGACTCGGACTCCGTGATGATCCGCCCGCCGGCGGCGTGGATGGCGCGCGAGCCTGCGAGGCCGTCGTTGCCCATGCCGGTGAGGACGATGCCGAGGACCCCCGCGCCGAGCTTCGACGCCCCGGTGAACAGGGCGTCCACCGACGGGCGGTGCAGCGACTCGTAGGGCGCGAGCTCGAGGCGCGCGGCGAGGCCCTGGTCGGTGCGCGCGACGGTCATGTGGATGCCGGCTTGCGCGATGACGACGCGGCCGGGTACGAGCGGGAGACCGTCGCGCGCCTCGATGACCTCGAGCGCGCACTCGTGATCGAGGCGCTTCGCGAGCAGATCGGTGAAGCCCGGCGGCATGTGCAAGACGACCGCGATCGGCACCGGGAACGAGGCGTCGAGCTCGCGGAAGAGCCGCGTGATCGCGTGCGGCCCGCCCGTGGACGCGCCGACGACGACGAGGCGGGTCGACCCGGGCGCGACCGCGCTGCCGGCGAACGGCGTCGCGGCCGACGTCGCGGCGGGTCGCGGCGCGCCGGCGGCGCGCACCTTCTCGAGGAGCTCGCCCGCGAGCTCGTGCAGCCGATCGGACGCGACGGCCGTCGGCTTGTGCACGACGTCGAACGCGCCGGCCTGCAGCGCGGCGACGGCGAGCTTGCTGTCGCGCTCGAGCGTCGACACGACGATGACGCGCGCCTTGCTGCCCTGCGCGCGCAGCGCCTCGAGCACGCCGACGCCGTCGAGCTCGGGCATGACGAGATCGAGCGTCACGACGTCGGGCGCGAGCTCGGCGATCTTCTCGAGCGCGTCGATGCCGTCGCGAGCGAAGCCGACGAGCTCGACGTCGCCGCTCGCGCCGAGCACCTCACGGAGGACCTTGCGCGCGAACGCGGAGTCGTCGACGACGAGCGCGCGGATCCTGCGGCCGGGGCTCACGCGCGCGCCTTCCTGTAGAAGAACGTGCCGGCGCGCTCGACCGTCTCGAGCATGGTGCCGAAGCGGAGGAGCGACTCGGACGCGCCGACGAGGAGCAAGCCGCCGTGGGACAGCGCGCGAGAGAGGCGCTCGACGACCTCGACCACGCGCGCGTCCGAGAAATAGATGAGCACGTTCCTGCAGACGATAGCGTCGAACGCGCCGAGCGCGGCGACGGCCGAGTCGTCGAGCAGGTTCACGCGGTGATACGTGATCGCGGCGCGCACCTCCGGCGGCGCGGTGACCTGCGCGCCCTGCTGCTCGAGCCGGCGCGCGAGGACCGCCTCGCCCTCGAGCGCGCGGAGCGAGCGGCCGCCATAGACGCCGGCGCGCGCGCGGGAGAGCGCCCCTGCGCTGACGTCGCTCGCGACGATGTCGACACGATCGAGCAAGCCCGCCTCCGCGAGGAGCAGCGCGAGGCTCACGGGCTCCTCCCCGGTCGAGCACGCGGCGCACCAGACGCGCGGGCGGCGCGCCTCACGCACCGCCGGCTCGACCACCTCGCGGACCACGGCGCGCAGCGCGTCTGCTTCGCGAAAGAGGTACGTCTCGTTGACGACGAGCGCGTCCGTGAGCGCGGCGAACTCGGCCCCGTCCTTGTCGTCGTACCGGAGGAAATAATAGTAATCGAGCGCCGACTCGAACCCGGCCTCGAGCGCGCGCGCGCCGAGCTTGCCGGCGAAGAGCGACGCGTCGAGGAGCTCGTAGTGGAGGCCCACCCGCTCCTCCACGAGAGCGCTCAGGATCGCGAACAAGGGATCGGAGAGCGTGAAGCCCTTCATCCGCCGCGCAATCCCTCTCCGGCGATGCGGCGCACCTGCTCGTCCGGGTCGTCGCCGGCGGCGGCGGTGAGCGCGGCGCGCGCCTCGGTGGTGCCGAGGCGAACGAGCGCCGAGGCGGCTGCGCGGCGCGCGCCCACGCTCCGCAGCGCCATCACCGCGCCGAGCGCCTCGGCAGCGACGGGCGCCGCCGCGCGCGCGAGCACGCCGACGAGGAC
>DASYCF010000725.1:0-4345 GCA_036500365.1 Byssovorax sp. | reverse complement strand
CGCCGGTCCCGTTTGTTTCAAGCAGCATCTCGAGCCGTTCGCGCCCTCGCCGGTCCTCGTCAGGAAGGGCGACGTCTTCTCGCTCGACTATGAGCGGCCGCATTCGGTCGGGCGGCTTCGCGCCTTCCAAGGCAACTTCGGGATGTTCATTCGGGCTTACACGTACATTCGCGAGATGGGCGGCGAAGGCCTGACCCGCGCAAGCTCGCTCGCCGTCCTCAATGCCCGTTATTTGTGGGCAAAGCTGAAAGATCACTATGCAGCGCCGGTGATGCAGCCGTGCATGCACGAGGTCGTCTTGAGCGACTCGAGGCTTGAGAAGGAGACGGGGGTGAAGACGCTCGACGTCGCCAAGCGCCTCCTCGATTACGGCTTTCATGCGCCGACGGTTTACTTCCCGCTCGTCGTGCCGGGCGCGTTGATGATCGAGCCGACCGAGACCGAGACGAAGGAGACGCTCGACGAGTTCGTCGCCGCGATGATCGAGATCGCGCGTGAGGCCCACGAGGACCCCGCGATCGCTCGGGATGCGCCGCACTCTTCGGTCGTCGGCCGCCTCGACGAGGCGCGCGCCGCCCGCCAGCCGCGCCTCCGCTGGACGCCCCCGGCGCCCTGATTTTCTGCCTCGGCGGCCGCGCGGCGGCCGGGAGCGCAGAGGCGGTTCTTGCGCCAAATTCGCGAACCTAGGGCGCACATGGCTACAATGCTCGATGGAGCGTCCGGGTTTCTCCGGCCTCCAGGCCGAGCGTTCGCGTGGGCATCGACAACACCGGCGAAATCGAGACGATCTGCCAGCCGAACCCGGTGAAATCGGGCGACGCTGTGTCGCTCATCTTTCGAGCCGACGACGAAGCCTCGCCGCCGTTCAGCGTCCGCATCAAATCGCCGGCGGGCAAGGTCATCGTGGAGCGTGTGCTCCGCGACTTGCCCACCGGCAAACCCCAGAGCGCCCCACCGGTCACCTTCACCGCGTCGGGAGATGGCGAGTACAAGATCGAAATCAAGCAGCTCTACGGCAAGCAGAAGGGCGACGCCGTGCTGCACGTGCTGCCGTGACCACGACCAACAACTCTGGACACATCGAGGTCCGCTCGCTCACCGACCCGGCGCTGCTCGGCGACAGGGTGCTGCTCGTCTTCCAAATGGAAGACGACGCCACGCCGCCGTTCAAGGTCAAGGTCTGGGCGCCGAGCGGCAAGATGATCGTCGACGTCGTGCTGCGGGAGCTGCCCACGGGCAGGCCGCAGGGCGCCGCGCCGGTCTCCTTCATGCCGTCGACGCCTGGCGCCTACCGCATCGAGGTCACCCAGCTCCAAGGGAAGATGCGCGGCGACGCCACGCTCACCGTCGTGTCGTAGCGCGCCCCTTCAGAAGGCGTCGGCCTCGGGGTCGACCTCGACGGGCGCGCCAAAGGCGCCGCGGACGAGGTTCGCCGTCTCGCGCATCGTCTCGGCGAGCTTCGGGAATTTCTCGCGGCGCAGGGCCTCGTCGAGGAGCGCGGGCGCCGGCCCCGGGTCGCGCGCGACCATCGCGGCGATGGCGAGGCCGAGCGTCGCCTCGTGGCGCACGACCGCGTCGGGCGAGGCGAGGTGCAAGAGGAAGAGGTCGCTCCAGTCCTCGTCCCAGGCGACGACCATGTGCGCGAGCGTGCGCAGGGCCTTCGGCGCCTCCTCGTCGCCGATGTCGAGCGCGGTCGAGACGAGCGTGCTCTGGGCGAAGAAGCCCGTCCGCTCGAGGATCTCGGCGAGGAGCGGCGGCGCGTCGCTGCCGGAGCCCTCGATCATCGTCACGTCGAGGTCGGCGCTCTCGAACACGGCGAAATCGGCGGTGCCCGTGCCGTTCGAGAAGCGCATCGCGCGGCCCTGCTTGTCCTCTTCCTCGAGCCCGAGGCCGCGCGCCTCGAGGATGGGCCTCACGGTGTCCTCGAGGACGCCGAGCGGGAGCGCGTAGACCCAGCGCGCGCGCTCCGTCATCGCCTCGAGCAGGGCGCGGGCGCGGCTCCGGAGGGCCGTCTCGGTCGGGCGCGGCATCGCGGGGCGCGTCGTAGCCTGTCGCGGCCGGCCGCGCCAGCGCGGAGGCGCCCGGGAATACCGCGAGCGCGCCGGTTGTCTCTGCGCGACGAGCCGCGTAAGGAAGGCTCGAAAGCCATGCACGACGTCCGCGCGCTGAACGAGCTCGTAGCCAAGGAGAGCGCCTTCGTCGATCTGCTCACGGGAGAGGTCGGCAAGGTCATCGTCGGGCAGACGTACATGCTCGAGCGGATCTTGATCGGTCTGCTGTGCGGCGGCCACGTGCTGCTCGAGGGCGTGCCAGGCCTCGCGAAGACGCTGACGGTCCGCACGCTGTGCGACGCGATCGACGCCAAATTCGCGCGCGTCCAGTTCACGCCGGACCTCCTGCCGGCCGACCTCATCGGCACCGTCATCTACAACCAGCAGAAGGCCGAGTTCACGTCGAAGCTCGGGCCGATCTTCGCGAACCTCGTCCTCGCCGACGAGATCAACCGCGCGCCGGCCAAGGTGCAGAGCGCCCTGCTCGAGGCGATGCAGGAGCGCCAGGTGACCATCGGCGACCAGACGTACAAGCTGCCCGAGCCGTTCGTCGTCATGGCCACGCAGAACCCGCTCGAGCAAGAGGGCACCTACCGCCTGCCCGAGGCGCAGGTCGATCGCTTCATGCTCATGGTCAAGGTCGGCTACCCGTCGCGGCAGGACGAGCGCACGATCATCGACCGCCAGACCGGCGTCATCGAGGCTCGCGCGAAGCCCGTCATCCACTGCGACGAGCTCCTCAGCGCGCGGCGCGTCGTGCGCGACGTCTACATGGACGACCGCGTGAAGGACTACATCGTCGACGTCGTGTTCGCGACGCGCGAGCCCGTGCAGAAGGGCATGAAGGAGCTCGCGAGCCTCATCGAGTACGGCGCGAGCCCGCGCGCCTCGATCGCCCTCGCCCTCGCCGCGCGCGCGCACGCGTTCCTGCGCCACCGCGGCTACGTCACGCCCGAGGACGTGAAGGCCGTCGGCCCGGACGTCCTGCGCCACCGCGTCGTGCTCACGTACGAGGCCGAGGCCGAGGAGGTCTCCGCCGAGCAGATCGTCCGCCGCGTGTTCGAGGTGGTCGAGGTTCCGTAGCGAGCCATGGCGACGCCCGCAGCACCCGAGCCGAAGAAGCGCAGCTCCCCGCTGCCGCCCGAGCTCTTGAAGCAGCTCCGCGGCATCGAGATCCGCACGCGCCGCATGGCGAACGAGCAGCTCTCGGGGAACTACTCGTCGATCTTCAAGGGCCAGGGCCTGAGCTTCAGCGAGGTGCGCGCCTACCACCCCGGCGACGACGTGCGCTGGATCGACTGGCACGTCTCGGCGCGCATGCAGGACACCTTCGTGAAGGTGTTCGTCGAGGAGCGCGAGATGACGGTGATGCTCGTCGTCGACATGTCGGCGAGCGAGCAGTTCGGCACCGCCCGCGCGTCGAAGGCGCGCGTCGCCGCCGAGATCGGCGCGCTGTGCGCGTTCTCGGCGATCAAGAACAACGACCGGGTGGGCCTCATCCTCGCGACCGACGTCGTCGAGCGCCTCGTGCCGCCGAACAAGGGCGAGAAGCACGTGCTGCGCGTCGTGCGCGAGATCCTCGGCCACGAGCCGAAGTACACGGGCACGAACCTCAAGCTCGCCCTCGAGACGCTGACGAAGGTCGCGAAGCGCAAGAGCGTCGCGTTCGTCGTGAGCGACTTCTACGCGAGCGGCTTCGAGCGCGCGCTCGCGCTCGCCGCGTCGAAGCACGACGTCATCCCGGTCATGCTCGTCGACCCGCGCGACGAGGAGCTGCCCGACGTCGGCCTCGCCGCGTTCGAGGACTTCGAGACGGGCGAGGAGGTCGTCGTCGACACGGGCGACTCGCGCGTGCGCGACCACTACAAGCTCGCGATGCGCGCGCTCCGCAAGCAGCGCGAGAAGACGTTCCAGAAGCTCGCGCTCGACACCGCGATCGTGCGGACCGACGCGAGCTTCGTCGCGCCGATCCGGAACCTGTTCGCGCGGCGCCAGCGGAGGCTCCGCCGATGAGCGCGCGCGCCAGGGCGGTGTTGGTGGCCGCGCTCGCGATCACGGCCGGGATCGGATCGCGCGCGCTCGCCGACGGCGCGGACGCGGGCGCGCCCTCGGCGGCCCCGAGCGCCGACCCCGCGGCGCTCGATCCGCCGGGCCCGTCGTGCGTCGAGCAGATCCCCGACGGCGCCAAGCGCCCGCAGATGGACGAGTCGTTCCCGCGCCGCGGCGCGAGCGGCTACGCGGTGCCCCTGAAGCTCACCATCCGCCACGGCAAGGGCGAGTCGGTCCTCGCCGAC
>DASYCF010000724.1:0-1709 GCA_036500365.1 Byssovorax sp. | reverse complement strand
CGTCGACGGCGCGGGCGCGGTCGCCCCGGGTGACACGTCCGGCGCCGCGCTCGCCGCGCTCGGAGCCGCAGCGACAGCCGCGGACGCCGTTGCAGCCGCGGTCGTCGTCGACGACGACGTCGCGCTCGCGCTGCTCGCTGGATCGGCCGACGTCGCGGCGGGAGGAGCGCTCGCCGGCGTGGCCCCGCCGCGATCGCGCACGACGAGCGCTGCGATCACGGCGCCGCCAAGGACGACGCCGAGGCCGAGGCCGACGAGGGCGCGCTTCATCGGGCTCTTCGCCGCCGCCGCGGTCATGTGCCCCGCCGTGACGATGCCCTCCTCCGTGTCTTCGGGCTTGCCAGCGCGGGCGCGCGCGCCGGCGACGTCGGGCGGGGGGAGGTTCGGCTGCGTGAGCACGGCGCGCAGCGCGTCGGCCATCTCCTTCGCGGTCCCGAAGCGTCGCGTCGCGTCCCGCCGCGTCGCGCGCTCGAACCACGCGTCGAACCCGGGCGGCACGCGCGCGGCGCGCGACGGGACGGGCGGCGCCTGCGCGCAGATCTTGATCGTGAGCTCGCCGTGCGTGCCCTCGAACGGGCGGCGGCCGACGACGCACTCGTACGCGATGACGGCCATCGCCCACATGTCGGCCTGGCCGTCGACGTGCTTGTTGCCGAGCATCTGCTCGGGGCTCATGTACGCGGGCGTGCCGACGATGCGGCCCGTGCGCGTCATCCCCGCGGTGTCGGTCTCGTTCGCGGTGCGCTTCGCGATGCCGAAGTCCATCACCTTGGCGATCACCTCGTCGTCGTTGCGCGTGAGGAAGACGTTCGCCGGCTTGAGGTCGCGGTGCACGATGCCGAGCTCGTGCGCGCGCGCCATCGCGCGGCCGACGTGCGTGAGGATGCTCGCGGTGGTCGCATACGGGAGCACGAGCTGACGCACGAGCAGCGCGTCGAGCGTCTCGCCCTCGAGCACCTCCATGGCGATGTACGGCGTCTGCCCGTGGGCGCCGAACTCGATGATCTGCACGACGTGCGGGCTCCGGATCGCGGCGGCGGCCTGCGCCTCGCGCAGGAAGCGCGCGACGAGCTCGGCGCGGCTCTCGTCGACCGCGAGGAGCTCGGGCTCGATCATCTTCAGCGCGACCTGCGAGCCGAGCACGAGGTCCTGCGCGCGCCACACCTGGCCCATGCCGCCGCGGCCGATGCACACGACGAGACGGTATTTGCCGGCGATGACAGCGCCAGGCGCGAGGTCGCGCCCCGCGGCTCCGATGGACTCAGGGCCGTCGCCGGACATGCTCGGCCATCGTAGTACAGGCCAAAACTCGGCGCGCCCCGAAGCGTGGCTCAGGCGTCGAGCCAGTCCGTGAGGCGCGCGGCGACGCGCGCGCCGAACGTGGCGTCGCCGAGGCCAGGCTCGAGCGCCGCGCGGAGCTCGGCGGCGATCGCGGCGCCGTCCGCGCGCGCGAGCACACCCTCGAGCGCGGCGACGAGGCGCGCCGGGGTCGCGTCGGCCTGCACGAGCTCCGGCGCCGCCGCGCGGCCGAGGACGACGTTCGGCAGCGCGATGAACCGCGTCGTGACGAGCCTCCGCGCGATCGCGTACGCGAGCGGGTCCATGCGGTAGGCGACGACGGGCGACGCGCCGGCGAGCGCGGCCTCGAGCGACGCCGTGCCCGACGCGACGAGCGACGCGTCGAACGCGGAGAGCAGCGGCGCAGCGCC
>DASYCF010000723.1:0-1766 GCA_036500365.1 Byssovorax sp. | reverse complement strand
TCGCGCCGAACGTCGCGATCGCCGAGTTCACGTTCTCGGGGACGATGCAGGGCGACATCGGGCCGTTCAAGGCGACGAAGAAGCCGATCGTGATCCACGGCGTCGACGTCGACGTGATGAAGGACGGCAAGTACGAGGGCGCGGTCACGTACTCGAACGGCATGGAGCTCCTCGCGCAGATCGGCGCGCTCCCGAAGCCGAAGCCGCCCGCGGCGCCTGGAGCGAAGCCCGCCACGCCGAAGCCTGCGCCGGCCCCTGCACCGAAGCCCGCGCCGCCGAAGAAGTAAGCGCGGTCAGAACTTGAGGAGCGGGCCGGAGACCTGACCAGGTGAGAACTGGTCGCCCGAGCCCGCTTTTTTCTCGGTCAGAAGCGCGTACGTGATCACCGCGCCGCTCGTCACGACGACGCCGACGCCGGCCCAGAACCACCATTTGGTGAGGATGCCCGGCTGCTTCTGCGCTTCGACGGTGACGTCCTTGCGCTCGCCCACGCCGACGACGACCGTCGTCTCGGTGTCCTCGTAGCCTTCGCGGCGGACCGCGACCTTGTGCTCGCCCGCGGGCACGACCGCTTCGACCGGCGCGTTGCCGACCGCTTCGCCGTCGATGAACACGACGCCCGACGCCGCCGTCGAGCGCACGTACAGCACGCCCGACGTCGCCCTCGACGCGAGGGTCACCGTCACGTTCAAGATCTGCGCGCCGGGCACGTCGACCTCGCGGCGGTACGGCGCGTACCCCTCGGCGTCGACCTCGATGAACGCGCGCCCGGCGTTGACCTTGAGCGGCGCGGCGAGCGGCGTCGACCCCATCACGCGCTCGCGCACGAGCACGCGCGCGCCCGCGACGTTGCACGTGATCGACAACGTGACGACGTGCGCGCGCACGTCCGCGAGCAGCTCGTCGAGCTTCGGCACGCGCGCCTTGAGCCCGGCGGGCGCCTCACTCTCGAAGCGCGCGAGCGACTCGAGCGCGGCGGGAAAATCGCCGAGGGCTTGGTTGGCGCGACCTTGGTTGTAGAGGAGCGCCGGGTCCTTCGAGATGCTGTAGGCCTGCCCGTACGCGGCGAGCGCGTCGCCGTAACGAAGCGAGTCCATCGCGGCGTCGCCTGCGCCCACGCGACGCTCGGCGCGAAGGACGGAACGACGAGCGCGAGCGCGAGCGCGAGGCCGGCCGCGAGGACGCGAGAAGATCGACTCATGATCGCGAGCCCATCCTAACCGACCTCGAGGCGCGGAATCTCAAAGATGAAGCGGGTTCGTCGACGCGGGCGCGGGAGGCGACGTCACGTGCGCCGTCGGCGGTGGCGCGACCTGCGGCGGCGGGCGGGCCGGGGGCGGATTGCGATGATGCGACGCGGGAGCCGCCGACGCGGGCGCGGGCAGCGACGAGGACGTCGGGAGCGGGGGCGTCGCGGACGCGGGCGCAGAAGCCGGACCCGACGCGGACGCCGCGACCATCACGACCGCCGACGGTGCTTGTACCGCGCTCGCGACCGAGGGCGCGCCCGCATCCGGCGCGATCGCCAGGCGCTCGTGCGACCGGCCCATGCCCACCGCGATCGCCGCGCCCGCGATCGCGACGACGGCGACCGCGCCCACGATCCATTTGAGCCGCGATCGCGCCGCCGCGCTTCGCTCGATCTGCGACCACCCGCCGCGCGTCGTCGTCGGCCCCGGCGGCGCCATGCGCGCGGAGCCCACGATCGCCGACGGCGTCCGCCCCGAGGCGAGCGGGTTCGACGGCGTGGGCTGCGCGACCGTCGT
>DASYCF010000722.1:0-3055 GCA_036500365.1 Byssovorax sp. | reverse complement strand
AGCAAGCCCGCGAACATGGGCACGGCGCGGCGGTTCGATCGCCTCGCCGCGCTCGAGAACCTGCGCGCCACGGCGACGGCGAACGTCGCCGTGTTCCGCTGCCAGCCGTGCACGGCGCGGCCGGTGCCGGTGCGCCTGCTCGAGCGGCACCCGCACACGACGCAGCTCTTCGCGCCGATGACCGCGCGGCGCTACCTCGTCGTCGTGGCGCGCGGCGGCGACCGACCCGACCTCTCGACCCTCGCCGCGTTCGTCGCGACGGGCGCCGAGGGCGTGACGTATCGGCCGGGGGTGTGGCACCACCCGCTGATCGCGCTCGACGCAGCGTGTGACTTCGCGTGCGTCGTCTTCGAGGACGGCACCGCGGGCGACTGCGACGCGGTCGAGCTCGCGGGCGACGCCGCGCGGGACGTCGCGCTCGACGACGCGATCGCTTGACCCTGTGGTAGGGTCCACCGAGGTCGGTAGGAGAGAGGGCTCATGCGCGCTTCTTGGATGCTTCTTTCGCTCGTCGCACCGGCGATCGTCGGCTGCGCGACCATCGGTCCGGGCCCCGGGGCCGACTCGCCCGAGGCCGCTTCGACGCCGGCCGCGCCGGCGCTCCCGCAGCGGGATCTCTCGCCGGCGGCGAACGCGCAGTGGCTCGCCGCGGTGCCGCTCCCCGTGAACCTGCCCGAGGGCGTGACCGTCACGCCGGTGTCGTTCAACTCGCCGCGCGGCGTGCTGCACGGCTACGTGGCGAAGCCCGCCGGCAACGGCCCGTTCCCCACGTTCGTGTGGAACCACGGGAGCGAGAAGCAGCCCGGCAAGACGCAGGGCGACGCCGTGTTCTTCACGCAGCACGGGTTCGTGTTCTTCGTGCCGCACCGCTGGGGTCAGGGCCAGTCCGAGGGCTCGTACATCATGGACGAGATCAACAGCCTCCCCCGCGGCCAGCGCGGCGAGGCGACCGTCCGCGCCCTCGCCGCGCAGGCGGACGACGTGGCCGCGGCGGTGGCCTACGTGCGCACGCTGCCGTTCGTCGACAAGAACCGCGTCGTGATCGGCGGCTGCAGCTACGGCGGCATTCAGACGGTGCTCGCGGCCGAGCGCGGGCTCGGCCTGCGCGCCGCGGTCGACTGGGCCGGCGGCGCGATGAGCTGGGAGAGCACCCCCGAGCTCCAGGTCCGGATGGAGCAGGCCGTGCGCAACGCGAAGATCCCCGTGTTCTTCGCGCAGGCCGAGAACGACTACAGCATCGAGCCGAGCAAGGTGCTCTACGCCGCGATGCACGAGGGGCACCCGAACACGTCGTTCGTGAAGATCTACCCGTCGACCGGCGGCGATCACCAGAGCGGCCACGGCCTCTGCGTCAAGCACCCCGAGGTGTGGGGCGACGACGTGCTGAACTTCCTCAACTGGGCGATGAAGTAGGCCGCGCGCGCGCCGCGATGTCCGACGTCACGACGACGAGCGGCCCCCGCCCCGCGCCGAACCCGCGGCGGAGCGCGGCGGCCGCGCTCGGGTTGCTCGGCGCGTTCGCGCTGCTGCTGGCCTTCGCCGCGCACGTCGACTTCGACGGCGCGACGCTCGGTCCGCTGCCGGTGTTCCTCGCGACGGTCGTGCTCGTCGCGTTCGCGGCGGTCGTGGTGGAGGGGCGCCGCGATTTCTTCGCCGCGCTCGGCCTCGACCAACCCGTGCCCATCGCCGCCGGCGCCGGCCTCGCGATGGCCGCGCCGACGCTCGTCGCCCTCTGGATCGCGCGCGAGCCCGTCGAGACGGCGCTGCCGCTGCACCTCGTGCGCATCGCGCTCGCGACCACGTTGACCGAGGAGATCGCGCTGCGCGGGTACGCGCTCCTCACGCTGACGCGGCGCGCGGGGTTTCGCGCGCCGACGGCCGCCGCGCTCACGATGCTCGCGCTCGCCGCGGCGCGCGTCGCCACGGCGTTCGGACACGCGTCGGCGCGGGAGCTCGTCGAGATCGGCCTCGTCGCCGCGGCCACGTCGGGCTGGCTCGCGTGGCTCGTGCTCGCGTGGCGCGGCAACCTGTGGGTCGCGATCGCGCTCCACTTCGGGATGAACCTCGCGTGGAGCCTGTTCGAGGTCGACACGCACGGCGGCGTCGCGCCGCACGTCGGGCGGCTCGCGAGCGTCGCCGCCTCGATCGCGCTGACGCTCGCCGCCCGCCGCTACGTCTTCACTTCTTCCGCGGCGCCTTCAGATCGAGCTTGAGCTCGACCTCGTCCTTGATGAGGTCGTCCGCCTTGCCGGGGTACGCGATGCCGAAGTCCTGACGGTTGATCACGAAGTCGCTCTTCGCGGTGATCTCCTTGTCGCTGATCGTGACCGTCGCGGGGAACTTGATGTTCTTCTTCACGCCGTGGAGCTCGAGCGTGCCGCTGAGCGTGTCGGTCGCGCCCTTCTCGCCGCCGGCGGTGATCTCGGTCGCCTCGAACTTCGCGGTCGGGAACTTCTCGACGTCGAAGAAATCCTTCGTCTTGAGGTGGCCGTCGAGCTCCCCGTCGTCGGTCTTCTCGCTGGTCATGTCGACGTCGACGGTGACCTTGCCGCCCTCGATCTTGCCGTGGACCAGCGTGGCGCTGCCCTTCCACTTCTCGAACTTGCCGTCGTGCTTGCCCGTCACCTTGTGGCCGACGAACTGGAGGCTCGAGCCGGTGGCGGGGTCGAACTCGACCTTCTCTCCGCCGGCGGCGGCCCCGCCCGAGGCGGCGGGCGCGGCGCTGGTGACCGTTGCGCGCGCCTTGTCTTTGTTCGGATCCTCGCAGCCCGTGGCGAGCGCGAGGACGGCGGCGACGACGAGTACGTTTCGAATGTGCATGAGCTGATCTCCGAAGGGCCGCCTGGGCGGCCAAGTCCGACGCGCGCCGCTGGACGCGGCGGCCGCGGAAGATGCTCACCGAGCCGCGGCGCGTGCAACGCGGCTTTCGGCAACGCCACCGCATCGACGCGGCAATGGTCGCGCGGCGCGTGGTCGCCCTCCTGCGGTGCACCGTGTTATCAGGGCGCGGATGACCGACTGGTACGTGCAAGTCCCGGGCGGGCAGGCGACGGGG
>DASYCF010000721.1:0-12817 GCA_036500365.1 Byssovorax sp. | reverse complement strand
ATCTCCTCGAGACCGTCGGCATGTGGTGCGCCTAGGCGAGCGCCGCGTCAGCCGCGGGGGAGCTTGACGGTGAACGCGGCGCCTTTCGGGTCGGCGTCGGACAGGGTGATCGTGCCGCCCATCGCGTCGACGAGGCCTCGCGCGATCCAGAGGCCGAGGCCGACGCCGGGGTGATGTGCGCTCGAGGCGGCGCGCTCGAAGCGCTCGAACACGCGGGCGCGCGCGGCGACGTCGACGCCGGGGCCGCCGTCCTCGACACGGAGGATCGCGAAGTCGGGCTCGGCCCGCACGGTCACGCGCACCGCGGAGTCTGCGCCGAACTTCACCGCGTTCGAGAGCAGGTTCGTGAGGACACCCTCGAGGCGCGCACGATCCCACGCGCCGCGCACGGGCTCCGGCGCGTCGACCGTGAGCGCGCGGCCCGCAGCGGCCAGCTCGACGGTGAACGGCTCGGCGGCGGAGCGCGCGAGCTCCGCCAGGTCGAGCGGCGCGACGTCGAGCGCGAGCCGACCGGCGGCGAGGCGGGACGAGTCGAGCAGGCGCACGACGAGGCCCTTGAGCCGCTGCACCTGCTGCTCGGTGTGCGCGGCGCGGCGCTTGACCTTCTCCTCGGGCGCGTCGCCGCGCGCGAGCATGCGCGAGAGCGACGCGACGTCGAGCTCGATCGCGGTGAGCGGCGTGGCGAGCTCGTGGCTCGCGAGCGCGAGGAAGTCGTCTCGGAGCGCGATCGCGCGGTCCCGCTCGGCGACGGCGGCCGCGAGGAGCAGCGCGGTGATCACGGTCACGGCCATGAACGCCTGCAGGTTGAAGAGGCTCTCGTTCAGCGTGGCGCGCACGAACTCGCCGCGCGCGTTCGCCGTCGCGTAGACCGAGATCGCCGACACGACGACGTTCGACGCCGCCGTCCCGAGCACGCCGAAGCGCAGCGCGGCCCAGGTGAGGAGGGGGAACACGACGTACGTCTGCGGGAAGCCGCCGATCTTCGGCGCGACCCCGAAGATCGAGAGCGTGACGACGACGAGCGCGATCGTGAACGCGGCGAGCTCGGCGGCGCGCGCGCGCGACGGCAGCGCGGACGTCGTCGACAAAACCACGAGGAGCAGCGGGGCGAACACGAGGTCGCCCATCGCGTCGCCGAGCCACCACGTGCGCCACACCGCCGGCGCGGCGCTCGCCGATACGAGCCCGCCGGCCGCGAGCGCAGCGACGCCGAGCGACGCGCTGACGGCCGTGCTCGTGATCGCGGCGAGCGCCACCAGCCGTAGGACGTCGCCGATGCGCGTCATCGCTCGATCGAAGCGGGCGCGCCGGAGGAGCTCTGCGCCGGCGACGGCCTCGAGCGTGTTGCCCGCGGCGATGCCAGCCGCGACGAGCGGTCCGACGCCCGGCGTGGTCACGTTCACCGCGAACGCGCCGAGCGCGACGGCGGGCCAGGCGCCGGTCCCGAGCGCGAACAGCGCCGCGAGCGCGAGGCCCGACGCGGGCCACACGAGCGTCACGCTCTTCGTCAGCGACGCGAACCCGAGCCCGACCTTCGCGACCGCGACGTACGCGGCCGCGATCGCGATCCACGACATCGCCGTCCGCGCGGAGGGGACGTTCGCGACCCGCGCCAGCGGAGTCGCCGCGATCAGAACGACGCGCCGCAGATCCCGTCGACGCAGGCCTGGAAGCCCTGGCTCGGGTAGTAGTACTGCCAGAGGAAGCACATCTCGTCGTTGATGCTCTCGCCGAACGAGACGGTGTTCGTCGTCGGGTTCTGCCAGTTGCACTCGAAGGCGAGGCCGTCGGTGCTGAGCACCTCGCCGTCGGGCGCGGCGCCGTACGAGATCGGCGGGCTGAAGAGGCCGAGCGGCGGGTCCTGCCAGTCGTGGCTGTCGACCAGCGCCGTCGTCGACGAGGCCTGCGTGCCCTGCCCGAACCACACGCGCATCTCGGTGCCGAGGTGGTGCTCGTGCGTCGTGATCGCGAAGGCGTGCGTGTTCGGGATGCCGCGCTGGAAGAGCACGCCGGTGTCGGCGCTCGAGAGCGGATCGATCTGGATGTTCTCCGTGCCCCAGAACGCGATCTCGCTCGTCGTCACGGCGACGCTGAGCGGCACGGTGTCGAGCTGGATGTCGCCCGACACCATGAGGGGCGTCTGCGTCGTGTTGAAGTAGTGGAGCTCGACCCTGACCATCTGGTGGGCGTCGAGCTCGAGCGCGACCGGCTTGCCGTCCTCGTCCGTGGGCAGCTCGAGCTCGGTGTGCGCCTGCTGCGCGATGAAGATCGGATCATCCCCCTCGAGGAGGCCCGAGAAGCCGCCGCAGTCGGTGGGCGTGAGGTTCTCGTCCGTCTCCGTCGAGCGGTAGAGGATCATGTGGTGCGAGCCGGGCAAGAGCTCGGTCGAGAACCTGCGCACGTACACCGTGTCCGGGTTGTCGAGGCGGAACGTGATGCACTGCGTGTCTTCCCCGCCGAGCGCGACGGGCAGCGGGCCCATCTTCGCGTGGTAGCTCGTCACCGGGCCGCCGGGATCCCACGCGCCGCCGCCGCCGCCCGTGCCGCCGGTCATGTCGCCGGTCGTCGAGCCGTTGCCGGCGCCCGTCGTCGCAGGCGCGCCCGCACCTGCGCCGCCCTGGTCCGACGGATCCGAAGATCCCGAGCAACCGACGAGGAGGGCGAGTGCAGCGAACGCGGTGAGCGGGGCGAAGCGAGTCATGGGGGCGATCCTCCGAAGCAGCAGCAGAGCCGGCCGAGCGCGATCCTACGCCCAACGCGTCGAGTTGACCGAACGAAGCGAGGTGGGGACATGGAGCCGCGCGCGGTCGCGCCGTCGCTGAGCCTCTAGCGCCGTTTCTTCCGCGCGGCGAGCGGGGCAACGACCGTTTCCGGCCCGAAGAGCGAGAGATTGTTGCTTTGCGGCGGGGGCGCGTCTGCCTCGGGCTCGAGCAGCGTCGGGTCGTCGTTCGCGACCTGGTTCACGCGGCGCGACACGGCGCGGACCGCCAGCGCCCCGGCCGGCGCCGGCTTCATGAGCGCGGCCGCGTCGGCGGGCTCTGCCGCGAGCCACGCGGCGCGGTCCGATGCCGCGAGGACGACGGGCATGCGGTCGTGCGCGGGCGCGACGACGTCGTTCGCGCGCGTCGTCAGGATCGTGAACGTGCGGTGCCGCGCGCCCGCCGGGTCGACCCACGAGCTCGTGAGGCCGGCGAACGTCACGAGCCCGCCGTCCGGCGCGTGGAACCACAAGGGCTTCCGCGCCGCCTTCTCGCCGGTCCACTCGTAGAACCCGTCGGCCGGGACGAGGCAGCGGCGGCGCGCGAAGGCGTCGCGGAACATCGGCGCCGTGCGGGCCGACTCGCTCCTCGCGTTGATCGCGCGCGCGGCGGCCTTCGCGTCCTTCGACCAGTGCGGCACGAGGCCCCACGTCGCGGCGACGAGCTCGAGCCGGCCGTCGGGGCCGGGCCGCGCGACGACGTGCGCGTCGGTCGGCGCGACGTTGAACCGCGGGCGCCACGCCGCCGCGACCTCGGGCGCGACGAACGCGCCGAGCGCGTCGGCGATGGTGGTCGCGTCGGGGATCGTCAGCGTGAAGCGCCCGCACATGCTGCCTCCGTCGCCCGAGGCGAGCTCTTTGTCGGGCTCACCTTTCTTGCGGCGCGCCTTTCCTCTACAAGAGCCGGCCTCGGGGAAGAAGGAGCGGGTCACATGCAGGCGAACAGCTTCGGCGCGAAGGGCGAGATCGACGTCGGCGGTCAGCGGTACGGCATCTACCGGCTGAAGGGCCTGCCCGCGAAGGGCCCCGCCGCCGGCAGGCTGCCGATCTCGCTGCGCGTGCTCCTCGAGAACCTGCTCCGTCACGAGGACGGGCGCGTCGTGAAGCGCGAGCACGTCGAGGCGGTCCTCGGCTGGGACCCGAAGGCGACGCCCTCGCAGGAGATCGCGTTCCACCCCGGGCGCGTGCTGCTGCAGGACTTCACCGGCGTGCCCGCCGTCGTCGACCTCGCCGCCATGCGCGAGGCGTTCGTCGCGCTCGGCGGCGACCCGGCGCGCATCAACCCGCTCCAGCCCGCCGACCTCGTGATCGATCACTCCGTGCAGGTCGACGCGTACGCGAGCCTCACCGCGCTCGCGAAGAACGCCGAGCTCGAGCACGAGCGCAACCGCGAGCGCTACGCGTTCCTGCGCTGGGGCGCGCAGGCGTTCGCGAACTTCCGCGTCGTCCCGCCCGACGTCGGCATCTGCCACCAGGTGAACCTCGAGTTCCTGGGCGCGGTCGTCATGAAGGACAAGGCCGGCGTCGCCTTCCCCGACACGCTGGTCGGCACCGACTCGCACACCGTCATGATCAACGGCCTCGGCGTCGTCGGCTGGGGCGTCGGCGGCATCGAGGCCGAGGCGGCGATGCTCGGCCAGCCGCTCAGCATGCTCGTCCCCGAGGTCGTCGGCTTCAGGCTCACGGGCCGCCTGCCCGAGGGCGCGACCGCGACCGACGTCGTGCTCACCGTGACGCAGATGCTCCGGAAGAAGAAGGTCGTCGGCAAGTTCGTCGAGTTCCACGGCGAGGGCATCGCCGCGCTCACGCTGCCCGACCGCGCGACGATCGCGAACATGGCGCCCGAGTACGGCGCGACGATCGGCTTCTTCCCCGTCGACGACGAGACGCTCGCGTACCTGCGCTTCACGGGGCGCGACGCGCACCAGGTCGCGCTCGTCGAGGCGTATTCGAAGGAGCAGGGCCTGTTCTTCGACCCGACCGCGCCGGAGCCGCTGTTCAGCGACAACCTCGAGCTCGACCTCGCGACCGTCGTCCCGTCGATCGCGGGGCCGAAGCGCCCGCAGGATCGCGTGCCGCTCGCCGACCAGAAGAAGGCGTACGCGACCGAGATCGCGGCCGCGCTCGCCGGCAAGCCCGGCAAGGCCGACGGCCACGTGCTCGTCGCGACGAAGGACGCGCTCTTCAACCTGCGCCACGGTTCGGTCGTCATCGCGGCGATCACGTCGTGCACCAACACGTCGAACCCGGCGGTGCTGCTCGCGGCCGGCCTCGTCGCGAAGCGCGCCGTCGAGCGCGGGCTCACGACGAAGCCGTGGGTCAAGACGTCGCTCGCGCCCGGCTCGCGCGTCGTCACCGAGTACCTGAAGCAGGCGCGCTTGCTGCCGTACCTCGAGGCGCTCGGCTTCCACGTCGTCGGGTACGGCTGCACGACGTGCATCGGCAACTCGGGGCCGCTCGCCGATCCGATCGTCGACGCGATCCGCGAGAAGGATCTCGCCGTCGCCGCGGTGCTCTCGGGCAACCGCAATTTCGAGGGGCGCATCCATCCGAACGTGCGGCTCAACTACCTCGCGTCGCCGCCGCTCGTCGTCGCGTTCGCCTTGCGCGGCGACGTCGACGCGGATCTGTCGACCGAGCCCGTCGGCTTCGATCGCAACGGCGAGGCCGTGTACCTGAAGGACCTCTGGCCGACGAACGACGAGGTGCGCGCCGCCATCGCCGCGAGCGTCTCGCCCGAGCAGTTCAAGTCCCAGTACGCCGACGCGATGAGCGGCGACCAGGCGTGGAAGGACCTCGCGATCCCGTCCGGCGACACGTTCGTCTGGGAGAGCGAGTCGACGTACGTGCGCCGCCCGCCGTTCTTCGAGGGCATGACGAAGACGCCCGCGCCCGTGACCGACGTCGTCGGCGCGCGCGTCCTCGCGCTGCTCGGCGACAGCGTGACGACCGACCACATCTCGCCCGCGGGCTCGATCGCGAAGACGAGCCCGGCGGCCGAGTACCTGAAGCAGCACGGCGTCGAGCCGCGCGACTTCAACTCGTACGGCGCGCGCCGCGGCAACCACGAGGTGATGATGCGCGGCACCTTCGCGAACATCCGCCTCAAGAACCTGATGCTCGGCGGCAAGGAGGGCGGCCTCACGCTCCACGAGGGCGTCGAGATGAGCATCTACGACGCCGCGATGAAGTACGCCGAGACGAAGACGCCGCTCGTCGTCATCGCGGGCGCCGAATACGGCACGGGCTCGTCGCGCGACTGGGCTGCGAAGGGCACCGTGCTCCTCGGCGTGCGCGCCGTCATCGCGAAGACCTTCGAGCGCATCCACCGGTCGAACCTCGTCGGCATGGGCGTCTTGCCGCTCCAGTTCAAGGACGGGGAGGGCGCCGACACGCTCGGCCTCACGGGCGACGAGACGATCGAGATCGACGGCGTGTCGAGCGGCCTCGCGCCCGGCAAGAAGCTCACCGTCGTCGCGAAGTCCGCGAAGGGCGACACGAAGTCCTTCGAGGTGCTCCTGCGCATCGATACGCCGAACGAGGTCGACTACTACAAGCACGGCGGGATCCTGCAGTTCGTGCTGCGCAGCCTCCTCACGAAGTGATCGCGCCGCGGGGAGCGATCGCGCCGCGCGTGCGTACGACCACCGAGGGACCGTGAAACGACTCGCCTTCTCGATGCTCGGTGTGGGTGCGTGCGCGCTCGTCGCCGCGTTCCAGTGGAGCTGCGGCAGCATCTGCCGGACGCCGGAGTGCGACGGCGACACGGCCTACATCTGCCTCGCGGGCGAGGATCCCGACGGTCCGAACACCTACACGCTCAAGTTCGTCTGCCCCGACACGACCGCGTGCGAGATGGCCCCCGGCGGCACCGAGGGCACGAACCCCGCGTGCTTCATCTCGCCCGCCGTGTCCTGCACGGGCACCGAGCAGCAGTGCGTGGGCAACGTGCCGAGCTACTGCAAGAAGCGCTCGGACGGCACGTTCGCGTTCGCCGCGATGCAGGCGTGCGACGCCGACCAAGTGTGCGTCGAGGGCGCGAGCTTTCCGCTGTGCGTGCTCACGGCGATGACGCCGTGCCCGAGCGCCGGCGCGACCGGCTGCGTGAACGGCGGGCCGAGCCTCTGCGTGCGGCTCGCGAGCGGCGACCTCGTGTGGGAGTACGACCACTCGCCGTGCGCCAGCGGCACCCAGTGCGTCGTGTTCGAGGAGGACGGCGCCCAGTGCGTGCCCTCCCCGCTGCAGCAGTGCGGGCAGGGCGCTGCCCCCGTGTGCATCGGCGACTACGACGCCCTCTACTGCGAGAAGCTGACCGACGGGAGCCGCATCCTGGTCGACGAGACGTGCGACTCCACGTGCGAGCCGCTCAAGGCCGGCGGGATCGACTGCGACGCGCACTACATCGCGTCGCGCCGCGCACCCCGGTTCAGCGACTCCGCGCGGTGAGGTGCACGCCGCCCTTCGGGCCGAGCGTGATCTTCGGGCTCACCTGGACGTCGGGCGCGCCCGCGGGCAGCTCGAAGCGGACGCGCTGGACGAGGGTCGCGAGGAGCAGGCGCGCCTCGATCATCGCGAACATCTTGCCGATGCACGCGCGCGGTCCGGCGCCGAACGGCACGAACGCGAGCTTCGGGAGCTTGGCCTCGGCCTCGGGCGCGAAGCGGCTCGGGCGAAAGGCCTCGGGCTCCGGGAACCATCGCGCGTCGTGGTGCGTGAGGTACGTCCACAAGACGACCTCGCTGCCCTTCGGGATGGGGTAGCCGCCGATCGTCGTGTCTTCGCGCGCGCGCCGCGCCACGATGAACACGGGCGGCCGCAGGCGCATCGACTCCTTGATCACCTGCTCGCCGAAGGGCATGCGCTCGAGATCCGCGAGCGTCGGCGCGCGCCCACCGAGCGCCGCGTCGACCTCCGCCTCGAGGGTCGCGCGCACGTCCGGGTGCTTCGCGAGGAAATACAGCGTCCACGTGAGCGCGTTCGCCGTCGTCTCGTGGCCGGCGAGGAACATCGTCACGAGCTCGTCGCGCACCTCCTTGCGCGACAGGCCGGCCCCGTCGCCCTCGAGATCGATCGCCGTCACGAGCATGTGCAGCAGATCCGGCGGATCGGGCGGCGAGTCCTTCGAGGCGCGGCGCGCGTCGACGAGCGCGTACATCATGTCGTCGAGCGCCTCGACGGCGCGGCGAGCGCGCGCGCGGCCCGGCGTGGGCAGCCACGGCATCGCCATGTCGGCCGACTCCGCGCGCGCCTTGAACGACTCCATCGCGTTCGCGACCGTGACGATCGCCGCGGGGTCGACGTCGTGGCTGAAGAGCGCGCGGCTCACGACGCGCAGCGTGAGCCGCATCATGTCGTGGCCGACGTCGCGGAGCTCGCCGTCGACGATCGCGCCGGCCGCGCCGACCGCCTCGTCGACCATCGCGCTCGAGTAGCCGGCGAGGCGCGCGCGCTCGAACGCGGGCTGGATCATGCGGCGACGGCGGCGCCATCGATCGCCGTCGCTGTTCAAGAGGCCGTCGCCGAGGAGCTCCGAGAGCTGCTTGAACGCGGAGTGCGTCTTGTCGAACTGCGCCGCGCGCGTGACGAGCACCTCGACGAGGTGATCGGGGTGGCGCACGCCGTACAGGTGCCCGTCGGGCCCGGGCGCGTAGTACAGATCACCGTACTGCTCGAAGCGCTTCGCGACGAACCCGATCGGGTCGGTCATGAAGCCGAGGTAGTAGCCGAGCGATCCGAACAGCCTGCCCGGCCTCCGCGGCGGGCCCGGCGGCACGCGCAGGGCGGGCTCGCGCGCGGGCTGCGGCGTGAGGAGCGTCTGCGCGAGCGCGTCGGCGCGATCGACGGCGCGGAGGATGCGTGCGTCCATGCGCGACGCGTAGCACGGCCCGCCGCCGCCCGCGGGCCAGGCGCGCGCCGATTCGGTGGGCTCCGGCCGATGCGCGGCCGCTGCTACCCTCGACTCGTGCCCGCCGCGCCCGCCGTCGAGACGTGGATGGACGCGTTCGCGCGCGAGCGTGTCGCGAGCGGTCGTCGCATCAACTCGGTGCGCTTCGCGGGCGTGACGCTGTTCTTCGCGCTGCACGCCGCGCTCGGCGGCGCGCTCGGGATGCCCGCCTGGCGCGGCAACCTGGGCTTCTTCGCCGTGTACTGGGCGCTCGCGCTCGCGCTGTTCGTCGTCGGTCGGTGGCGGGAGGTCGCCGCGCGCGCCTCGGGCCTGGCGGTCGGCGCCGTCGACATGCCCGCCGTGTTCGTCCTCATGCGCGCGTCGCTTCCGACGTCGAACACGCCGACGGGCGTCGCTGGGTTCACCGCGGGCATCTACGTGTTCCTCGTGTTCCTCGGCACGCTCGGCTTCGATCGCGGGACGGTCGTGTTCGTCGCGGCGTCGGCCGCGGTGTGGGAGGGCCTCCTCCAGCGCGCGGCCGGCGTCGTGCCCGAGGCCGTCGGCGCGACGGCGATCTTGATGGCCCTCGCCGGGGTCACGTGCGCGCTCGTCACCCGGCAGACAGGCGAGCTCTGGCGCCGCGTGCGCGGCGGGGTGGAGCAGCGCGAGCGCGCCGAGGAGGCGCTACGACAGGCCGAGAAGAGCTACCGCACGCTGATCGAGGGCTCGCCCGACGCGATCGCCGTCGTGCGGCGCGGGGTGTTCGTCTACGTCAACGTCACGCTCGTCGAGTCCCTCGGGTTCGCGGACGCGAGCGCGCTCGTCGGCCGGCGCTACGCGGACCTCGTCCTCGGCGAAGATCGCGCGGAGCACCAGCGGCGGCTGCGCGTCGCGGCGACGGGCTCGCGTCCTCGCATGAGCGAGGAGCGCCTCGTGCGCGCCGACGGCACGACCGTCACGCTCGAGTGCGCCGCGCTGCGCGTCGGCTTCCAGGGCGAGGAGGCCGTGATGGTCGTCGGGCGCGACGTCACCGAGCGGAACAAGCTCGCCGCCGATCTCGCCCGCGCGCGCGAGGCGTCGGCGCGCGTCGAGAAGCTGGCCGCGGTCGGACAGCTCGCGGCCGGCGTCGCGCACGATCTGCGCAACCCGCTGTCGGCCGCGCGGAACGCGTTTCACTGGCTGGAGAAGCGCGTCGGCGGCGCCGAGCTCGCCCGCGAGCCGCGCGTCGGCCAGGCGCTCGTGCTCGTCGACCGGGAGCTCCGCGCGTGCGCGACCATCATCGACGAGCTCCTCGATTTCTCGCGCGACAAGCCGCTCGCGCGGCGGCCGACGCGGCTCGACGCGCTCGTCGCCGACGCCATGTCCGTCGTGCGCGCGCCCGGTCACGTGACGCTCGTCAACCTCGTCGCGAGCGACCTGCCCGAGCTGTCGATCGATCCCGATCAGGTGCGGCAGGTGCTCGTGAACCTCGCGCAGAACGGCGCCGAGTCGACGCCGCCCGAGCGCGCCGGCGCCGAGGTGCGGATCAGCGCCGTGCGCGACGCCGACGACGTCGTCGTGTCGATCGAGGATCAGGGCGCCGGCATCCCGGAGGAGAACCTCGCGCGCGTCTTCGAACCGCTGTTCACGACGCGGGCGCGCGGCACCGGCCTCGGCCTCGCCATCGTCGCGACGATCGTGAAGCGCCACGGCGGGACGATCGACGTGACGAGCCAGGTCGGAGTGGGCACGATCTTCCGCGTGCGCCTGCCGATCGGCGCGCCGTCGCCGCTCAGCGCCGCGGCAGCCGGCTGACGGAGCGGCGGATGCGCGAGACGTGCGACGAGGCGCGGACGGTCGCCAGCGTCGACTCCGGGTCGAGCGGCTTCAACAGCACGCGCACGCCGCGATCCTCGAGCTGCAGCGCGGTCACGTCCGGGTACGTCGCGTGCGCCGTCATGAGGATGCAGACGGCGCGCGGCTGGCGCATGCGGATCTTCGCGAGCAGCGAGATGCCCGAGCCGCCGGGCATTTCGTAGTCGGACATCACGACGTCGACGGGCCGCTCCTCGATCAGCTCGAGCGCGCGCCGCGGGCCGTCGGCGACGACGACGTCGAACTCGTCCATCAAGAGCAGGCGCAGCCCGGCGAGCGCGTGCGGATCGTCGTCGACCACGAGCACCGAGCCCGCGCGGGCGTCCTTGCTCCTCACGAACGACATCGGCGCTCCACGTCGACCCGCACAGGCCTATGTTATGTCGAGCGGACCGAGCGATCCCGTCGGGACGGGCTGTCAGTTGCCTCTGCCTTGGTCCCCTAGGGCATCCAGATTAGTCTGACGCCCGGAGGCCCGAGTGCCGTACGAGAGCGACCGACAACCACCGGCAGGCGGCGGGCGCGTGCCCTCGAGCGCGCCGCCGGCGTCGTCGACGTGCCTCGCGGAGGGCCTGCGGGGCGAGGCGCTCCGTCGCACGGCGCAGCGCCTCGCGGCCGAGGAGGTCGCGGCGCTCTACCGGCACGATCTCTCGGGCAAGCTCGGCGCCGCGCGCATGCTCATGTACACGCTCAAGCGACGCACGGTCGGCGAAGGCTCGCCGCTCGCGGGCGACGCGCGCACGAGCGAGGCGATCGAGCTCCTCGAGGCCGCGCTCAAGGGCGCGCTCGGCACGCTCGAGCGGCAGCTCTTCGTCGACGCGCCCGACGAGCACGACCCGTTCGACGCGACCGAGGTGCTGCTCGACGTGCTGCGCGACGGCATCGCTTCGAGGCGCGTGCGCGTCTCGTCGCGCGGGCCGCTCTGGATCGACGCGGCCGCGGACGACGTCGCCGTCGCCGTGCTCGCCCTTGTCGACAACGCGCTGGCCGTGTCGGAGACCGTCGAGGTGCGGCTCGAGGAGGTCGGCGAGCGCGCGCGCATCGAGGTGGTCGACGACGGCCCCGGCCTGCCCGAGGCCGCCGACGACGCGACGCCGTTCTCGACCACGACGCCCGGGCACCTCGGCGTGGGTCTGCGCGTCGTGCGCCGCGTCGCGCGCCGTTGGAGCGGCCGCGTCGAGGCGCGGCGCGAGGAAGGCCGCACCGTCGTGTGCCTCGAGCTGCCCGCGATCCACGTCGACGCCGAGCGTGACTCGCATGCCTGAGCCGGTGCGCGTGCTCCTCGTGGACGACGACGAGTCGAGCCGCACGGCGCTCGTCTGGCTGCTCGAGGACGCCGGGTTCGCGGTCATCGAGGCGCGCTCGCTGCAAGAGGGCCGCGCGCGGCTCGCCGCGATGTGCGCCTCGCCGTCGACCACGCCGGAGCTCGTCCTCGTCGACGTGCACCTCGGCGACGGCCTCGGCACCGCGCTCTTGCCCGAGGTGCGCGCCGCGGCCCCGCGCGCGAAGACCGCGGTCGTCAGCGGCGCCGCCGATCCGCCCGACCTCGCGCACGCCGACCTCGCGCTGACGAAGGGCCACGAGCCGGCCGAAGCCATCGCCGCGCTCAAGCGCCTCGTCGGCGCGTGATCACATGTCGAGGATCTTCTGCACGACCGCCGCGCGGATCGCGTCCATCTTGGCCTCGTCGGTCGTCCAGTAGGGCATGCCGGCGGGCGCGGCGCTGACCGCGCCGAACTGCGAATACACGCCAGCGACCTGCTGTTGCACGAACGACGTGAGGCCGAGCGAGTCGGCGTAGCGGAAGAGCGCCCAGTCCTCGAGGCCTTGGCGGATCATCTTGAGCCGATACGACGGCACCGGCCCGTCGATCGCGACGTCCGAAGGCGAGCCCGCGGGCGCGAGCGCGCCGTCGTGGTTGCCTGGATAGAGGAGGACGCCGTCGCCCGTCTTGCCGAAGTCGATCTCGGGGCCCCACGGGTCGCTCGCGCTCCAGTAGGCGATGTCCCAGAACAAGAAGCCCGTCGCCCGCTCGTACCAGGAGCCCCACATCATGATCACGGGCTCGAGCGCGTCGAGCGTGTTCGAGGCGAACGTGGGGAAGGGCGGCCGCACGGAGTTGCCCTCGTAGAACCAGAGGCCGAGCCCCTTCGCGAACAGATCGGGCTGCTGCTGCCACTGCGTCCGCCCGAAGTAGGCGCCGTGATCCCACACGTCGCCGTAGAGCGTGAGCGAGACCACGTAGACGCCGAGCGAGCCGTCGAGGAGGGGAGACGTCGCCGGATCGGCCGGCGCCGCGATGGGCGAGGTCGTGTCGATGA
>DASYCF010000720.1:0-4681 GCA_036500365.1 Byssovorax sp. | reverse complement strand
CGCGGTAGGCGTCGCGCGCCTCGGCGTACTTCTCGAGGTCGAACATCGCGTCGCCGAAGAGATCGAACGCATACCCGTTGTCGGGGTGCGCCTTGATCACGTCGCGCAGGGCCTCGAGCCCCTCGGCGAAGCGGCGCTCCTGGAGCAGCTCGGCGGCCTCCTCGACCTGCTCCCAGCGCTCGGCGTCGGCCTCGTCGTCGTGGTCGTTCATGCGCCGTGCGGTGTGCCACATCCCGCCGCCCGCGCCGAGCGGCTCTACGCGCGCGTGTGCGAAACGATGGGCCAGCCGCGCGCCCTCGCCTCCCGCTCGAGGCGGCGCGTCGGCCCGACGGCGACGGGCGCGCCGACGGCCTCGAGCAGCGGCAGGTCGGCGGGGTGGTCGCTGTAGAACGTCGCGCGATCGAGGCCGACGCCGGCGCGCGCCGCGACCGCGCGGGCGGCGCCGAGCTTCGCCTCGCCGTCGAGGATGTCGCCGACGACGCGTCCGGTACAGAGGCCGGCGTCGAAGCCCACCTGCGTGCCGATCACCTCGTCGATGCCGTGCTCGCGCGCGAACGGCTCGGGGAAGAAGAAGGCCGACGCCGTGAGCACGACGAGTTGGTCGCCGCGCGCCCGGTGCTCCTCCACGCGCGCGCGCATCGGCGCCGAGATCCACGCGCGGAGGTGCAGGTCGTAGAGCTCCTGCATGAGCGCGCGGAGCTCCTCGAGGCTGCGGCCGGCGTAGCAGGCGAAGCCGACGCGCTGCGCGTCTTGCCGCGTCGCGAGGCCGACCTTCGACGCGAGGTACGTGCCGACGAGGCGCGCGCCGATGCGCGGCCCGAGCAGGCCGCGGCGGATGCTCGGCAGGGCGCAGATGACGCCCGAGTCCTTGCGGATGAGCGTGCCGTCGAAGTCGAAGAACGCGAGGCTCATCTCGGTGCCGCGCGGGCGCCCCACGCTACCACGGCCCCCCCGCGAGGCGTCGGGGCCCTGCCCGGCCGCAAAAAAGGCAGCACCGGCCGAGCACGCTGGGCTAGAACGAGCGCCGCATGAGGAGGACGCGTGCGCGGCTCTACCCGGCGCTGGTCGGCGTCGCGGGCGTCGTCGGCGCCCTCGCCGCGACGGGCGTCGGCTCGTGCACGACGGAGACCTTCGGTTCGGGAGGCAACACGACCGGCCCCGAGGGCTTCACGATCACGGACCCGATGCCGAACGCGTGCATCGTCGTGCCGCCCGGTCCGATGCCCACGTTCCCCATCCTGGTCGACGTGCAGAACTTCGACCTTCGGCCGCCCGGCGCGTGCGACGAGTCGCTCACGTCGAGCGCCACCGGCAGCGGCGGCTCGGGCGGCAGCGGCGGCGCCGCGCCCATCCTGCTCAACCCCTGCGGCCACTTCGATCTCAAGGTCAACGGCGTCGAGAACAACCAGGGCGCGGGCAGCGAGATCGACGTGCTCCTCTACAAGCTCGCGAGCCGCTACGGCAAGCTCCACATCTCGATCGAGGTCATCCGCGAGCAGCGATATACGTTCGACCTCGTCGACGCCGGGACGACCATCCTCCCGCTCGACGTCGTGACCGTCGACACACCCGACAAGTGCCCGGGCGGGAGCGTCACGGTGACCAGCACGAGCGCGCACGGCTCCGGCGGGCGCGGCGGCGGCGGCTCGAACCTCGGCGGCTTCGGCGGCTTCGGCGGCATGAGCGGCGTCGGCGGGCTCGGCGGCTCCGGCGGCGGGGTCGGCGGGCTCGGCGGCTCCGGCGGCGGCGTCGGCGGCCACGCTGGCGCGGGCGGCTGACGTCAAGCCACCTCGACGCGGCGCAGCCACAGCGCCGCCGGGATGAAGCACGCGACGACCGCCGCGGCGAAGAGGTAAGGCGTGGTGGTGCTGCCGGCGAAGAGCGCCGTGCCCACGAGCGGCCCGAGCATGCCGCCCACGTCGCCGCTGAGCTGGAGCAGGCCGGTCCCCACGCCGCGACGCTCGGGCGGCACGATCGCGGCGAGCAGCACGAGCAGCGACGGACCGAGGCCGGCGGCGCCGACGCCGATGAGCGCGATCCCGGCGGCCGCGACGAAGACCGTCGACGCGTACGCGACGACGACCAGCCCGACGACGACGAGCGCGGTCGACGCTGCGGCGACGAGGGCGTGCGCGCGAAGCCGGTCGCCGAGGCGCCCGGCGAGCGGCGTCGACACCGCGTCGACGAGCGAGAGCACGCTCATGAGCACGCCCGCCGTGCCGCGCGCGTCGCGACCGAAGAGGGACATGTGCCGGCTCGCGACGAGCAGCGCGATCGTCGTCAGCACCATGCCGCTCGCGGCGAAATTGAGCGCGGCGTTGAGGCCGCCGACGGCGAGCAGGCGCGCGTCGCGCGCGGCCGAGACGACGTCGCGGAGCGCCGGCCGCGCGGCGACCTTCGCGCGCAGATCGGGCACGAACGCCCACGCGACGATGAGCGCGACGACCGCCGCGACGGCGGCGACGCCGAACGTCGCGAGGTCGCCGACCGCCTCCGACAGGAAGCCGCCGACGACGAACCCGACCGGGACGCCGATGACCATCGCCGCGCGCACGGCGCCGACGGTCGAGCCGCGCGCGGTCGCGCCGCCCGCCTGGAGCGCGAGCGCCTGCGCCGCGACGAACACGCACGCGGACGCGGGCCCGTGCAGGAGCCTGCCGCCGAGGAAACCGGCGCCCTCGTGGTGCAGCGCGAGGCCGAGCGTGTACGCGACCATGACGACGATCTGCAGGGCGAGGCCGATGAGCAGCGTGCGCCTGCCGCCGAGGCGGTCCGTGTACACGCCGACGAACGGCGCCGAGAGCACGCGCGTCGCGCGGTTGGCCGCGAGGATGACGCCGATGAACGGCAGCGACAGGCCGACGCGCTGACCGACGATCGGAAAGATGGGGAAGACGATGCCGCTGACGACGCCGACGAGCAGCGTGCCCGGCGCCAGGGCGAGCGCCGCGGCGCGCGGCGACGGCGCGGCTTCGGCCATCTCGATCAGCCGGAGAGGTACGAGCCGAGCGCGGGGAGATCGTTCGCGACCGCGCGCGCGTCCTCGTAGCCGACGACGCGGCGCTGCACGAGATCGGCGAGGCAGCGCTCGAGCGGGAGCATCCCCTCCTTCTTGCCGGACTGCATCGCGCTCGTGACGACCGACGTCTTCGCCTCGCGGATCGCGGACGCGACGGCGGGGTTCACGCGCAAGATCTCGAGCGCGGCGACGCGGCCGTCGCCCTTCACGCGCGGGAGCAGGCGCTGCGCGACGACCGCGCGCAGCGACTCGGCGATCTGCACGCGGATCTGCGCCTGGCGCGCGGGCGGGTACGCGTCGACCATGCGCTCGACGGCGGACGCGGCCGAGCGCGAGTGCAGGCTCGCGAGCACGAGGTGCCCCGTCTCCGCCGCGGTGAGCGCGAGCGCGATCGTCTCGGCGTCGCGCATCTCGCCGATGAGGAGGATGTCGGGGTCCTCGCGCAGCGCGTCGCGGAGGCCCGTCGCGAAGTCCTTCACGTCGCGGCCGACCTGACGCTGGCGCACGATGCCCTTCGGCCCCTTCGACGCGAGGACGAACTCGATGGGATCCTCGAGCGTGACGAGCATGATGGAGCGGCGCAGGAGCGCCTCCTGCGCGAGGCCCGCGAGCGTCGAGCTCTTGCCGGATCCCGTCGGACCGACGACGAGCACGAGCCCGTGCGGCAGCTCGACGAGATCCTCGAGCGGCGCCGGCAGGTCGAGCTCGGCGAGCGTGGGCGCGTGCTCGCGGACGAGGCGCACCGCGGCGGCGAGCCCGAGCGACGTCGCGTACACGTTGACGCGGCAGCGGCCGACGCCGTCGACGGAGAGGCCGATGTCGGCGGACGAACCCTCGGCGAGCCGGCGGCGCGCGTGCGCGTCGAGCGCCGCGCCGAGGAGCGCCTCGAGATCGACGGGCGGCTCGTTGGTGAGCGCGCGGAGCTTTCCGTCGATGCGAATCACGGGCGTGTCGCCGCTCATCAGGTGCACGTCGCTCGCGCGGAGGCGCGCGGCCTGCGTGAGGATCTCGGCGAGCTGCGGCGCGGCGGCCGTCGGCCGCTCGGCGCCGACGTGCGCGCGCGACGCGTCGACCGCTTGCTCGTGCCGAGGTGCGAGCTCGACGTGCGCCGGCGCAGGCTCGTGGCCCGCGTCAGCGGCGCCGTCGCGATGGGCGGGGGGCGCGTGAGGCCGGCGCGCGATCGACGACGGCTGCGCCGGCGGAGCTTCAGCGGCGCCCTTGCCGCGACCGCGCAGGAACACGGCGTCGAGCGCGAGCACGCCGCCGCCGCCGCGCTTCGTCAGCGTGACGCGGAACGGCCCGAGCTGCGCCGCCTCGTACGTGAACTCGACGCGCCCGTCGCGCAGGAGCTGCTGCTCGCGGTCCTGCGGGAAGAGCTCGCCGAGGAGCTCGCGCAGCGTCTCGGTCGACGTCTTCGGGATGACGAGCCGCTTCTGCTCGCCGCTCGCGAACATCTGCGGCTCTCGGTCGGTGCCGAGCCGGAGCTCGTTCGCGCCCTGGCGATCCACGAGGTTCAAGATGCTGTCGACGCGGGCCATCGCCTCTTCTCTTAGCGAATCCGAGGCGGCGCGGCATCAACCGGCGGCGAGCGGCGGCGCGGCGTCGAGGTGACAGGCGACGTGGTGGCCGCCGCCGCGCGGCGTGAGCGCGGGCGCCTCGACG
>DASYCF010000719.1:0-2770 GCA_036500365.1 Byssovorax sp. | reverse complement strand
ACGTCACGCACACCGTCACGTTCGCCGAGGCCGCGATCGCGCTCTCACCGCTCGCCGCGCCGCGCGAGCTCGGCCGCCTCGCCGTCCTCGCGGCGGGGTTCGTCGGCAAGGTGCGCAAGGCAGACCGCGCGCACGGAGACGAGGGCTGCGATCTCCTCGCGATCGCCGGCGCCGATCTGAAGACGGCGCTCGCTCGCCGCGACGCGAACGCCGCCGTCGCCGCCGTGCGCGGCCTCGATCGCGCCGCCCGCGCGCGGACGTTCGCCGACGTCGCGCCGTTCTGCGCGCTCGACGCAGCGGTTCGTCCGATCCGCTACGCGCACGCGATCAAGAACTGCGAGGCGCTGGCGCGGCTCGACGCGGGCGACGCGGCGGGGGACAGCGCGTACCTCGAGGCGCTCGTCTCGTTCGTCGCGCCCGTGCACGTCGAGAACCCCGCGCGGCGCACGGCGTTCGTCGCGCGCAAGTTCCTCGAGGACGGCCGCCCGCCCGAGGGCCTCTACTGAAGCGCGTCAGTCGTTCGCGCGCGTCGCCCGGAAGCGCTCGTTCACGAACTTGAGCACGTCGTTCTTGTGCTCCTTCACGAAGAGCTCGTGCCGGAACACGGCCAGCACCACGCGGTCGGGGCCGATGACGTACGTCACGCGGCGCGCGATGCCGATCATCGGCCACAGCACGTCGAACGCGCGCGAGATGGACTGGTCGCGATCGCCGACCATCGGGAAGGGCGCGCGCAGCGACTCGGCGAAGCTGCACTGCGTGACGAGGTCGTCCGTGCTGACGCCGACGATGCTCGCGCCAGCCAGCGCGAGCTCGTTGTAGTTGTCGCGGAAGAGCCGCGTCTCGACGGTGCACCCGGGCGTGAACGCCTTCGGAAAGAAGTAGAGGACGGTGCAGAGGCCCGCCTCTTGGCTCAGCACGAAGCGGTCACCCCGGCTCGTCTTGGCGTCGATCTCGGGAGCGATTTCGCCGACGTTCAGCACAGAAGCGCCGACCGTATCATCGAGATCGCGTCAAAGGTCGACCTGTTCCACCCGTTCGACGTTGCCACCCAGGAAACGGGACGCGACGGATTCGAACGACTTCGGCAGGTCGGTGACGAAGAGATCGAGGCACGCGCCGCCGCGCCGGCCGGCCTCGAGGCCGCGCTCGGCGAGGAACGCGGCGACCTCGCGCGCCGTCGCCTGGGCGCTGTCGACGACGGGGACGGGCGCGCCGGCGAGCTCGGCAGCGGCGTCTGCGATCGGCGCGCGCAGCAGCGGGAAGTGAGTGCAGCCGAGGACGATCGCGCGCGCGCCCGCGCTCACGAGCGGCTCGACGTAGCGCCGCGCCACGAGCCTCGGCACGTCGCCTTCGAGCCAGCCCTCCTCGGCGAGCGCGACGAAGAGCGGCGCCGCTTGCTGCACGACGAGCGTGCGCGTGCTGACCGACGCGACGGCGCGCGGGTACGCCCCCGAGGCCACGCACCCCGGCGTCGCGAGCACGCCGACGGTCCCGCCCGCCGAGGCCTCGACGCCGGCGCGCGCGCCGGGGCCGATCACGCCGAGCACGGGCAGATCGAGCTCGACGCGCAACATGTCGATGGCGACCGCGCTCACGGTGTTGCACGCGACGACGAGCGCCTTCACCCCGCGCGACGTGAGCTGGCGCGCGCACCCGATCGCGTACCGCACGACGGTCTCCGCGGACTTCGTTCCGTACGGCACGCGCGCGGTGTCGCCGAGGTAGAGGATCGACTCGTTCGGGCACGCCTCACGCAGCGCGCGGACGACGGTGAGCCCGCCGAGGCCGGAGTCGAACACGCCGAGCGGCGCCGCGTTGTCGCTCACGGCGCGCCGTCGACGATGCGGAGCAGCCGCGGCGGCCCCGCGAGGAACGGCTCCTTCGCGATCGACGCGAGCGCCGCGCGCACGGCGCCCTCGCGCGCGCGCTGTGTGGTCATCACGACCGTCGCCGCGCCGCCCGAGCTCGGCTTCGCGGGAGGATCGCCGGCGCGCCGACCCTCGACCGCCTCCTGCACGATCTGCTCGATGCTGACGCCTTGATCGCCGAGCGCGGTCGCGAGGCCGGCCATGACGCGCGGGCGATCGGCGACGTCGAAGCGCAGGTAGTAGCGGCTCTCGACGTCGGCCATCGCGCGCACCGGCCGCGGCGACGCGACGACGCCGCGCGTCTGCAGGCCGGAGACCCCCGCGACGAGCGACCGCGCGACGTCGAGGATGTCGGCGACGACGCTCACCGCCGTCGGCAGATCGCCCGCGCCGCGCCCGTAGACGAGGCACGGGCCGAGGGCGCGCCCCTGCAGCAGCACCGCGTTGAGGACGCCGGAGACGTTGGCGAGGACGTGGGCCCGGGGCACGAGCGCGGGGTGGACGCGGAGCTCGATGCCGGAGCCGTGATCTTTGCCGATGGCGAGGTGCTTGATGACGTAGCCGAAGCGCTCCGCGAAGGCGTGATCGGCCTCGTCGATGGCGCGGATGCCCTCGACCGAGACCTTCGCGGCGTCGACGCGCGCGCCGAACGCCAGCATCGCGAGGACGACGAGCTTGTGGGCCGCGTCGTGGCCGTCGACGTCGAGGGTGGGATCGGCCTCCGCGTAGCCCTTCTCCTGGGCCTCCGTGATCGCGGCCTGCATCGAGAGGCCGTCCATGCGCATGCGCGTCAGGACGAAATTGCACGTGCCGTTGATGATCGCGGAGAGGCCCTGCACCCAGTCGCTCGCGAACGCGTCGCGCAGCGTGCGGATGATCGGGATGCCGCCGCCGACGGC
>DASYCF010000718.1:0-5840 GCA_036500365.1 Byssovorax sp. | reverse complement strand
GGCCGCTGTGACGAGGGCGCCGCATGCTCACTCGTGGGCGAGGAAGAAGTCTTCCGAGTACGCCGTCATGCCGTACGTGCGGAGCTGATGATACTCGAGCGTGTCCCAGTCGAGCCCGTCGACGCGGCCGCCGATGACGCTGATCGTGAGCGGCCCGCTCGGCAGCGCGACCGACGGGAGCTGCGTCAGATCGGGGAGCGCCACGCTGCCCACGCCTCCGGGCGAGGCGATGAGCCAGTGCGCGACGCCGTTGCCGACGACGGCGTCGTACACGGTGACGTCCGGCGGCGTGCCCGCGGCGAACGTGGCCGAGACGCTCTGCCCGTCCCACGTCGCGCCCGCGAGCGGCGCCGTCAGCGTAGGCACGCCGACGAACCCGCTGACGGGCACCGGCGTCGACGCGGACGTCGTGATCAGATCGGCGAGGATGCTCTCGGGCGCGGTCGCGCTCGGCCCCGTCACGGCGCGCGCCACGGTCACGTACGTCGACCCCGCGAGCACGCCGTCGAGCGCGGGGAGGCCGACGAACTCGAGGCTCCCCGTGAACGGCAAGAGCGGCGACTGGCTGCTCGCGGGGAGCACGATGAAGCCGTCGCTCTGGAGCTGCACCGCGACGTTCACGTCGAGCCGATCGGGCCCGCGCGGCCCGGGCGTCGCGCCGCTCACGTCGAGCGTGACGACCTGATCGAGCGTGCGATCCATCTTGATGTAGACCGAGCTCGTCGTCTGGCTCGACTGCACGGGCACGCCGCGAACGACGCCCATCACGTACGCGGTGAACGCGTTCGTCGCGGTGTTCTCGATGCCGGCGACGGCGTAGAACGCGTGCGACCCCGTGCTCGTCGTGATCGAGAACACGCTGTCGACGACGTCCTCGGTCACCGCGTACGAGTCGCTCGGGCGCGCGAACGGGTACGTCGGGTCGTACGCCGTCGGCACGACGTACGCGATGCGCCGCTCGTCGGGGCCGATCGGCGCGGGCACGTTGCCCCAGGGGTTCATCTTGAGCTCGAGCGTGAGCGGCCACGCGAGCTCTCCGGTGATCGTCCCCGTCGGCCCCGACTTGCCGCCGATCGGCGGTGGATCGCCCGACGCGTCGCACTCGGGCGTGAACTGCGGGTCGAGGTAGATCGTCGCCGTGTCGACGCCGACGCTCGCGAACGTCTGCGGGGAGTGACACGACGCGGCGATGGTGAGCGTGACGGGCGGCGCGAGCCGCGGGTCGTCGAGCGTGGCGATCCCGTTCACGTCCGCCTGCGCGACGACGGCCGACGACAGCGGCGCGCCGACGATCGCGTACGCCCCCTCGATCGGGTCGCCCGTGTAGTTGTCGTACACGAGCACCTGCATGTGGCCCGCGAGCGTCGCGCCGCTGAGGCCTCCCTCGTACCCGTTCGCGCTGTCTTGATAGAGGAACGCGTCGAGCACGGCGATCGTCTCGGTGCCCGTCGTCACGCGCACCGGCTTCGACCCGGGCGCGCCCGCCGGCGAGATGCAAGAGAGCTCGGTCGGGCTCGCGACGACGACGTGACCGCACGCCGTCTGATCGATGAACACCTGCGTCGTCACGTCGAAGTGCGTGCCCTGGCCGTGGATGACCACGCTCGTGCCGCCGCCGATCGGGCCGGTGCTGGGCACGGCGTAGATCGCGTCGTACGCGTAGCCGCCCGCGAGCGTCCGCTTCGTCGACGCGTCGTCTCCGTTCTGCACCGACACGTCGACGGCGCCCGCGGTCCCCGGCGGCGCCGCGACCTGGAGGTCCGTCGGATCGATCGACACGACGCCGCTCGGATCGATCTCCGTCGCGCCGAACCAGACGCGCGCCTGCGACGAGAACCCGCGCCCGCGCACGAGCACGCGCTGGCCGCCCGTGAACGGCCCGTGCGACGGATCGCACCCGATGACCGCGTGCGGATCGCTCGTCCCCGAGTCGAGGAGGACCGTGCCCGAGTCCTCCGGCCCGCCGTCGACGTACACGACGAACCCGCCGCCTGCGTCCGACGTGTCGGTCTCACGCTCGAGCCCGTGCGGCGCCGTGGCGATGCACGCGGCGAGGCTCGCGAGCGACGCCGCCGCGCAGAGCACGGCGAGCCGAGGAGCACCGCTCCGTCGCGAAGCAAGCATCGATGGATTCTACGCGATGCGCGCCCCGCCGGAGCCGTCCAAATCGACGATGACGAGCGAGCGCGGGCCCGGCGCAAGCCGAGTAGCATCCGCCGCGATGGCGCACGGCCCGCCGCCGGTTCACGTGGAGCGCATCGGCCTCAAGGGGTCGAGGTGGGGAGACCTCTACCACTTCCTGCTGCTCACCCCGTGGTGGCGCTTCTTCGGCCTCATCGCGCTCGCGTACCTGGCGGCGAACGCGCTCTTCGCCGGGCTCTACGTCGTCGTGCCCGGGTCGCTCGAGAGCGCGCGGCCCGGGAGCTTCCTCGACGCGTTCTTCTTCAGCGTGCAGACGATGGCGACCATCGGCTACGGCAAGATGCTCCCGGCGACCGTATACGCGAACGCGCTCGTGACGATCGAGTCGCTCCTCGGGATCTTCGGCGTCGCGCTCGTGACCGGGCTCACGTTCGCGAAGTTCGCGCGCCCGACCGCGCGCGTGCTGTTCAGCAAGGTGGCCGTCGTGTCGACCCGCGACGGCGTGCGCTCGCTCATGATCCGCATGGCCAACGAGCGCGCGAGCCAGATCGTCGACGTGAACTTGTTCATGGTCCTCGCGCTCAACGACGTCACGCCCGAGGGCGAGTCGCTGCGGCGCTTCCACACGCTCACGCTGTCACGGAGCCGCGCCGCGACGTTCGCGCTCACGTTCACGGCCGTGCACGCGATCGACGCGGCGAGCCCGCTCGCGACGCTCGCGGAGGCAGACCTGCACGGGCGCCGCGCCGAGATCATCGCCATCGTCACCGGCATCGACGAGACGTTCGCGCAGACCGTCCATGCGCGGATGAACTACACGTCGACCCAGATCCTGTTCGATCGCCGCTTCGTCGACGTGGTGAAGCAGCTCGACGCCACGCGCCGCGTGCTCGACTACGGGCGCTTCCACGACACCTCGCCGGCGAAGTAGCGCTACCTCGCGAGCATGCGCTCGTCGACGGTCGGCATCAGCGTGATCTCGATGCGGCGGTTCTTCGCGCGCCCCTCGGGCGTCGTGTTCGTCTCGACCGGCGCGAACTCGCCGTAGCCGGCCGCGTCGAGCACCTTCGGGTCGAGGCCTTGCTCGACGAGGAGCTTCGTCACGGTGACGGCGCGCGCGGTCGAGAGCTCCCAGTTCGACGGGAACCGCGGGCTCTGGATCGCGATGTCGTCCGTGTGCCCGGCGACCTCGAAGCGGCGGCCGTGCAGCGTGCGGAGCACCTTCGCGACCTCGGCGAGCGACTGCTTGCCGCCCTCCTTCAGCGCGGTCTTGCCCGAGTCGAAGAGCACGTCGTTCGGGAGCTCGATCACGAGGCGGCCGCCGCGGAGCACCACCTTGAGCTTGCCCGCGTCGACCATGGCCTGGAAGCTCCGCGCGAGCGTCTTCATCTCGGCGGCGCGCGCCTCGGCCTGCGCCTCGAGGCGGGAGAGCTCCTCGAGCTTGCGCTTCGTGTCGGCGAGCGCGATCGAGAGGTTGCCGCGCTCGCTCGCGAGCTGCTGCACGCTCTGCCCGGCGGACTTCAGGCGGTGCAGGAGCTCGGCGTTCTCGACGACGAGATCGTCGCTCGCCTTCTTGATGTTCGAGAGCTCCACGCCCTGATCGCCGAGCTTCGCGTCACGCGCCCGGAGGTCGCGGTCGAGCGCGTCGACCTGCTGCGTGAGAGCGGCGACCCGCTGCTCGACCTCGAGGTCGTGCGCGCGCGCCTGCGACGCGTCGGCCAGCGCCTCGTTGTACCGCGTCATCGACACACAGCCGGCGAGCGGCGCGGCGATGACGAGCGCGAGGGCGACGTGGGCGATGCGAGCGTGGTGCACGGGCGAGCTCCCTTGGTGATCCGCGCGCGTGGCGCGCCCCGATCCGACGGCGTCGCCGGCTCTTATCGCCGGCCGCGCCCGTCGGCCAAGTAACGTACGACCAGCCCGGAACCTTTCAACACGTCACCGGAAGAGCGCCCGGATCTCTCCCGCGTCCTCGCGATCGAGCTCGCGGCGCGCGATGATCTCCACGGGCGGCGGCATGTAGGGGCGCTTCTCGAAGGGTCGATCCTTGCGCTTCGCCCACGCGAAGAACGCCGCGTCGAGCTCCTTCGGATCGAGGTCGCCGAACGCGGCCGCGTACGCGCCGGACGTCGAACCGAACCCGCGCACGCCGTCGACGAGCTTCGTGAAGCGCTTCCGCATGTCGGCGGGCCCCTGCGAGCCGAGGTGCACGAAGAGCCACGACGACAGGTACAGCGCCGTGACGCGCCGACGCTCCTCGCGCTCGCCGCCTGCGCCGTAGAAGTCGTGCTCGTCGGTGCGTGCGAGCGCGCTCGGCGGGACCAGCTCGGCGAGCGGCGTGCGGCGCCGCGCCCGCGCGCCGGGCGGCGGCGGCTTCCCGTCGTCGATCTCGCGCTCGGTGAGCGGCAGGCCGAGGTACGCCGTGCCGTCGCGCACGTCGATCATCGACCAGTACTCGGCGAGGCCCTCGTTCAGCCACGTCGGCACGTCGGCGCCGAGCGACTCGTAGACGAGGTGGTGCGTGAGCTCGTGCGCGAGCACGGTCGCGGGCTCCGCGTCGAGCAAGACGGCGATCGCCGCGTGGTGCGCGCGCCCCGAGCTCGCGCGCGGCCCGACGAACTCGCCGACCGTGTACTTGCCGAGGAGCGACTCGTACTCGGCGCGGTTCTGGAACAAGACGACCGACACGCGGCCTCCCGCCGCGGTCGGGAAGCCGAGCGCGCGGATCGCGTCGTGCACCTGCTCGGCGCGCACGGCGGCGCGGTCCGCCTCGGCCGCGGGCAGCGACGTGAACAGCGTGACGCGCGCCGTCTTCACCGCGCGGAAGCCGCGCGAGCCGCCGGACGGGCTCGTCGCCGGACCGCACGCCGTGAGCGCCAGGGCCGCGCCGAGCTCGAGGATCGAACGACGCGTCGCATACATCGCGCGCCACCTCCTGCGCCGTTTGGCGCGCGCCGACAAGGCCGCCGTGCGCGGTTTGCGTCAACGCGTGGACGCCGCGCGCACGATTGACCATCATCGCCGGCCGTGAGCGAGGCCAAGCAGGTGAGCGTCGGCCCCGGCACCGTGGTCGCTTCGTACCGCATCGTCGGCACGCTGGGCGTCGGTGGCAGCGGGACGGTCTATCGAGCCGAGCACGTCGACTCGGGGCACGCCGTCGCGCTGAAGGTGATGAACGCCGAGCACCTCGACGACGCGACCGAGCGCCAGCGCTTCGAGCGCGAGGCCGAGGTCGTCAAGAAGCTCGCGCACCCGCACGTCGTCGGCCTGCTCGACTACGGCTACGCCGACGATCTGCCGTACCTCGTGTTCCCGCTCCTCGAGGGGCACACGCTCGAGCAGCGCCTCAACGCGCGCGGCAAGCTCGACTGGGCGCTCACCGCGCGCCTGTCGGTGCAGGTCCTCTCGGCGCTCGAGGTCGCGCACGGCATGGGCATCGCCCACCGCGACATCAAGCCGGCGAACATCTTCCTCTGCGAGAGCCCGCTCGGCGAGATCGCGCAGATCCTCGACTTCGGCACGGCGAAGATCGTCGGCGACGCGGGGCAGCGCTCCGACGTCACGCGCGTCGGCGTCCTCGTCGGCACGCCGCGCTACATGGCCCCGGAGCAGGTGCGCGGCGAGCCGCTGACGCCCGCGGCCGACGTGTACGCGTTCGGCCTCGTGATGGCCGAGATGATCCTCGGCGAGGCGCTCGT
>DASYCF010000717.1:0-2319 GCA_036500365.1 Byssovorax sp. | reverse complement strand
AGGTGCCGATGAGCAGGTTCCACCCGCCGTTCAAGCTGACGAGCGCGCAGCGGTGCATCCGCTCGCAGTTCCGCGCGGTCCATGGCGCGCACACGGAGAGCGCGAAGGCCGTCGCCAGCGCGGCGCCGAGGGCCGCGCGGCGCGGCCTCGCCCGACCGGGCCACGCGCCGAAGAGCGGCGCGAAGAGGAGCGAGGCGGGTCGCACGAGCGTCGCGGCGCCGAGGACGATCCCCACGGCCACGGAGCCGCCAGCGCGCCCGTCTGCCCGCCGCGAGCCCGCGACGCACGCCGCGCCCACGAGCAGCGCCCCGGCGACGGTCTCGGTCATGAGCGCCGGCGTGTAGAACACGAGCCCCGGGTGCACGCCGACGAGGAGCCCAGCCACGAGCCCGCGCCGCGACGACGCCCGCCCCGCGAGCGCGCACGCGCCGACCGCCGCGCCGGCGCCGAAGAGGGCGTTCAAGACCATCGCGCCGGTGCGCCCCACGCCTAGCGCGTAGGCGACGGCGACGAGCGCCGGGTAGCCCACGGGGTAGTGCGCGACGTACGTCACCTCGCCGCCCGGCCACGCCCACGTGTAGCCGAGGCCCGAGGCGAGGCGCAGCGCGAGCGGCTCGTACAGCGTGGCGTCCCCCGTCAAGCCGACGCGGGGCGCCGCCCACGCGACGACGGCCAGGCGCAGCGCGAGCGCCACGGCGGCGACGACGAGGAGGTCACGAGGGCGCGCGCCGACGGCGGACGCCGGCGTCATCGCCCGGGCAGCGGGAACGTCGCGATGAGCCCCGCCCGCCGCAGCGCAGCGACGACCTCGCAGGCCGGCAGCCCGACCACGTTCGCGTACGAGCCCTCGATCCGCGCGACCGCGAACGCGCCGAGGCCCTGCACCGCGTAGGCGCCCGCCTTGTCGAGGCCCTCCCCGCTCGCGGCGTACCCGTCGATCTCGCCGGCGTCGAGGGCGCGGAACACGACGCGTGTGACGACGGTCTCCGCGAACGTCGGCGCGCCGACCGCGCAGCTCCGCAGCGCAAAGCGCGTCCACACCTCGTGCGCGCGCCCCGACAGCAGCCGGAGCATCGCGCGCGCGTCCGCCTCGTCGACGGGCTTGCCGAGGATGCGAGCGTCGACGATGACGCTCGTGTCCGCGACGAGCACGCCGGCCACGCCGTCCGCCCGCGGATCGTCGCTCGCGAGCAGTGAGGCCGCCGCGAGTTTGTCGTCGACGACGCGCGCGAGGTAGTCCCGCGGCGACTCGCCGACGCGCACGGTCTCGTCCACCGACGCCGGGAGCACGCGCACCGGCACGCCGAGCGTCTCGAGGATCTCGCGGCGGCGCGGCGACGCCGACGCGAGCAGGAGCGGGCTCTGTTCGGACAGCACGCGGGCAGCGCGGCTGTTACCACGGCGAGACCGCGTTTTGCTGTTGGGATTCGCGCGGGCGCCGTTGTAAGCGATGCGCGATGCGCGCCCGCCCAGGCCGCCTGCTCGCGATGGCGCTCGCGCTCACGGCGATCTCCACGGCGCGAACCGGCGCGGCGTGCACATCGAAGGTGACGCCCTCCACCTGCATCGACGCCGACGAGCTGTGGCCGCACGCGGGCGCGGGGCCGTTCTTCTCGATCGGCGCGACGTCGACGACGCCGACGGGCCGGCTCGCGTTCGGCGTCGTCACCTCGTGGGAGTCGGAGCCGGTCGGCCTGAGGATCGCGAGCGCTGACCCGCACGGGACGACGTTCTTCGCCGTCGAAGACGCCGTCGACGTGACGCTGCTCTTCGCGGTCGGGGTGACGGATCGCCTCGAGCTCACCGTCGCCGCTCCGATGACGGTCGTGCAGCGCGGCGCCGGGCTCGCCCCGTACGACGGGCGCGACGAGGATCTGACGCGCAGCGCGCTCCGCGACGTGCGCCTCGGCCTCGCCCTGGCGCTCGTCCGGCCGCGCGCCGACGGGACGGGCTTCGGCCTCGCTGCGCGCTTCGAGTTCGCCTCGCCCACGGCGTCGTCGTCCGCTTTCGCCGGGAGCGGCACCGTGACGTACGCGCCGACGCTCACCGCGTCGTATCGGTACGGGCGCGTCCTCGCGTCGGCCGAGGCGGGCGCGCGCGCGCGCGGCGTGACCGATTTCGGCTCCACGCGCGTCGGCTCCGCGGCGTCCGCCGAGCTCGGCGTCGCGGTCGACGTGCTTCGAAAGAAGCTCGGCACGGTCGCGCTCGAGGCGTTCGCGCTCCCGTCGCTCGTGAGCCAGCGCCCCTCCGAGGTCGACGCGAGCGACGGCGCCGCGCACGCGAGCGTCCCCGCGGAGTGGATCGCGTCGGTGAGCAGCC
>DASYCF010000716.1:0-3306 GCA_036500365.1 Byssovorax sp. | reverse complement strand
CTGCGGGCGCGTGTACGCGTCGATCGCGACGGCCGGTAGCTCGACCGGCGCCGTTCGTCGACCGCGGAGGAACTTGGAGTCACTCAGCGCAAGCGGCATCGCGTCAGGCTACGCGAACGCCGTCAAACCGTCCCCGTCTAGGGGGCCGCTCCGCCCTCCGAGCTCGTCGAGCAGCTCACGCCGCAGAGGGTGCCGCACGTCGAACACTGCGAGCAGCTCGTGCTGCTGCAGCCGCACGCGTTGCAACAGCTGAAGCAGCTCGTCGTCGAGCAGGTGGTGTTGCACGAGGTGGTGTTGCACGAGGTCGTGTTGCACGACGTGGTGTTGCACGACGTCCCGGTGCAGCCCGTGGTGGTGCTGCAGCCCGTCGCGTGGCAGCCGGTCGTCCCGCAGGCGACGACGTTGCCGCCCGCCCCGTCGCCTCCGCCGTCACCGCCGGTGACCGTCGTCGCGCAGGCAGGACCGAACACACCAGCGGCGCCCGCGAGGGCAAGCACGAGAAGCTCTTTGGGATCCATGCGAGCGGCCATAGCAGGACGCGGGCCGACGGCGTCGAGGCCACCGCGCGCGGCGTTTTCGTGCGCTTCGCGCTCGCCGCTGTGGCATCGAGATCAGGGACCTCGCCGGCGCTCGACGCGCAGGGTCGACGCGCAGCGCGAGCGCCTGCGCCACGCGTGCGATCGACGCTCGTGATTCGACGCGCGCGTCGCGCGGGTCCTGCGGCCCGAAGCTGCCGAGGCGCGTCGAACTGGACGACGGTCAGGTCGTGCTGGACGAGCTGCTCGACCCACCGGAGCCGGGCGCGCACGTCGTGCCGCATCCACACGACGCGCACGTGTTGCAGCAGCCGAACGTGCTGCACGACGTCGAGGTGGTGCACGACGGCGACGAGCACGTGCTCGCGCTGCAGGCGCTCGCGCATCCAGTCGCACATCCCGAGCAGCCGACTGCGCAGGCGGTCGTGTTGCACGCGGTCACGGCGCACGCGGCGACGTTGCCGCCCGAGCCGTCGCCGCCTTCGCCGCCGGTCACCGACGTGGTGCACGCAGGGCCGAAGACACCCGCGGCCCCGGCCAGGGCGAGGACGAGGAGCTCCCTGGGATCCATGCGGGCGACGCCAAGCAGGATGCGGGCCGGTTCACCTCGATCACGAAATCGGCGTCGACTTCATGCTCCACGATGACGGCACCCTGACGTTCCGATCAGGGTTTCGTGGCGGTCGAGCGGATGCCCAGGGCTGACGCGCCGCGCCGCGAATCGTGCTACGCGTTTGGGCTCGATGGATCGCCTCGTCGTCAAAGGCGCGCGGCAGCACAACCTGAAGAACGTCAGCGTTTCGCTCCCGCGCGACCGGCTCGTCGTGATCACAGGCCCGAGCGGGTCTGGAAAATCGTCGCTCGCCTTCGACACCATCTACGCCGAGGGGCAACGCCGGTACGTCGAGTCGCTCTCGGCCTACGCGCGGCAGTTCCTCGAGCAGCTTTCGAAGCCCGACGTCGAGGCGATCGAGGGGCTCTCGCCGGCGATCGCCATCGAGCAGCGCGCGCTCGCGAAGAGCCCGCGCTCGACGGTCGGCACCGTCACCGAGATCGCCGACTACCTCCGCCTCTTGTTCGCGCGCGTCGGCACGCCGCACTGCCCGAGCTGCGGCAAGCGCATCGAGGCGCAGACGGTGCAGCAGATCGTCGACCGCATCCTCGGCTTCGGCGAGGGCGCGAGGGTGAGCGTGCTCGCGCCCATCTGCCGCGCGCGGAAGGGCGAGCTCAAGCTCGAGATCGAGAAGCTCCGTCGCGACGGCTTCGTGCGCGCCCGCATCGACGGCGAGGTCGTCGACCTCGGCGACGAGATCGTCCTCGATCGCCAGAAGACCCACGACCTCGACGTCGTGATCGATCGCATCGTCGTGAAGGACGGCGTGAAGGGCCGCCTCACGGACTCGGTGGAGCTCGCGCTCAAGCTCGGCGAGGGTCGCCTGCTCGCCGACACGTCGACCGACGACGAGAGGCGCGAGCCGCTCTGGATGAGCGAGCGCTTCGCGTGCATCGACTGCGGCGTCTCGCTCCCGCCGATCGAGCCGCGGATGTTCTCGTTCAACGGGCCGCACGGCGCGTGCCCCGCGTGCGACGGCATCGGCGCCCGCACGCGCGTCGACCCCGAGCGCGTCGTCCCCGATCCGCGGCGCACGCTGCGTGAGGGCGCCATCGCCGCGTGGGGCCGCCGCGGCTCCGTCGCCCTCTCGACCGAGACCGACCGCGCCGTGCGCACGCTCCGCGTCGACCCGGACGTCCCGTTCGCGAAGCTCGCCGAAGCCGACAAGCGCGCGCTCCTCTACGGCAACGCGGCCGACGCGGCGCCGACGTCGACGCCCGCGCGCGGCCGCCGCAAGGGCGCCAAGGCCGCAGGCGTCTACGAGGGCATCGTCCCGCGCCTCGAGCGCCTGCTCGTGAGCGGCGACGCAGGCCCCGAGCTCGACGACGACCTCGACGAGGACGACGACGGCGTAGGCGAGGGCGAGGTCGGTCGCTTCGTGGTCACGCGCGTGTGCGACGCGTGCAATGGCCGGCGCCTGCGCCCCGAGTCGCTCGCCATACGCCTCGCCGAGCGCAACATCGCCGACGTGGGGGAGATGCCGCTGCGCCCGCTGCGCACGTTCCTGCAAGCGCTCGAGAAGCCGCCCGCGGGGGCGCCGGCGCTCGCGCCGCGCGATCGCGCCATCGCCGATCCGCTGCTGCGCGCGCTGGTCGCCCGCCTCGGGTTCCTCATCGACGTCGGCCTCGATTACCTCACGCTCGATCGCGCCGCGCAGACGCTCTCGGGCGGGGAGGGGCAGCGCATCCGCCTCGCGACGCAGATCGGCGCCGCGCTCGTCGGCGTCCTCTACGTGCTCGACGAGCCGAGCGTGGGCCTCCACGCGCGCGACAACGCGCGCCTCCTCGAGGCGCTGCGGAGGCTCGTCGACCTCGGCAACTCGGTGCTCGTCGTCGAGCACGACCGCGACGCGATCATGGCCGCCGACTACGTGGTCGACATGGGCCCGGCCGCCGGCGTGCACGGCGGCGAGATCATCGCGCAGGGCACGCCCGCCGAGCTCGCGCGGGACCCGAAATCGATCACGGGCCCGTACCTGTCCGGCGAGAAGCAGCTGCCCATGCCGGCGAAGCGCAAGAAGGGCGACGGCCGCGCGCTCAAGCTCGTCGGCGCGCGCGCGCACAACCTCCGCGGCGTCACGGTCGAGGTGCCGATCGGCCTGCTCACGGCGGTCACCGGCGTCTCGGGCTCGGGCAAGTCGAGCCTCATCGTCGACAC
>DASYCF010000715.1:0-1831 GCA_036500365.1 Byssovorax sp. | reverse complement strand
TCTCGTCGAACGGGAACGCGAGCTCGCCGCCGAGGAGCGCGAGCAGCGGCGTGAACGTGCCCGGCGCGCCGGACGCCTCGACGAGCCCGTCGAGATCGTCGGCGAGGTCGATCGCAGCCAGGGTCATCACGCCGAAGAGGTCGCGCTTGTCGCGCACGGCGGGCGGGTCCTCGGGCGGCTGCTCCTCGTCGTCGAACGCGAGGGGCGCGGGCTTTTGCGCGAGCGACTCGACGAGGGCCTTCCACCGGGGCGACGAGCGCACGCCCCCGAGCGCGGCGGGCTCGAACCAGAGGAGCTCGATGCGCTCGGGCTCGACGCGGCCGGCGCGCTCTGCGGGGATACGGCGCGGGTCGGGCGCCGGCGCCGGCACCGACGGCCTCGGCGCTTGCGGGCTCGGCGCAGCGGGCGACGCGGCGGCGTTCGACGCGGCGAGCAGGCTCGGCGGCGCGACCAGCGCGGGCGCCGGGACGAGGGCCGACGCCGACGCGCTCGACGACGGGACGACGCTGACCGGCGCCGGGATGATGCCGGATGGCTCGCGCGGCGGCGGCCGCGGCGGCTCCGTCGATGGTTGCTGCGGCGGCTCGGGCGCGCGCGCGTGCATGCCGACGACGGGCGGCGCTGCCTGCTGCGCGAGCCACGGGGGCGACGCGTCGGCGAGCCCGGCGGGCAGCTCGGTCGCCGTGTGCGACGCGTCGAGATCGCCGTCGCCCATGCGCACGGGCTTCGTCTCGTCGCGCTCGAACCAGGTGGGCTTCGAAGCGCGCGCCGCCGCCGGCGCCGGAGCGCGCTGCGACTGCGGCGGCGGCCGCACGGACGCGGGCGCTCGGCCCCGCGCGAGGAAGGCCGGCGCCGCTCGATCGGACCGCGCGAGCGCCGTCGGATCGATGGCGGCCGTCTCGGCCACGGAGTCCTCGTCGTCGCCGAGCCGCGGCAACACGTCCGCGTTCGCGCTGCAGAGCCGCACGACGTCGGCCCACGCGAGCGCATGATCCGCCTCCTCGGCGACGACGACCACGCGCCCGCGCTCGTTCGGCCCCGCGAGCGCGAGCTGACCGCGGAACGCGAGCGTCGCGATCTGGCGCGCCGTGTCGATCCACAGCGTGTCGGCGACGAGCTCGAGCTCCTCGATCTCGCCGTCCCGCGCGACGAACGCGCGCGCGCGGAGGCCCGCCAGGCTCGTGACGAGCAGCGGGTGGTCGGCGCTCAGGTTCTCGAGGACGAGGTGCTGATCCGGCGCCAGCCGCTCGATCTGCTGATCGGGCGGCGCGACGTTGAAGAACGCGGCCGGGAAGCCCTCGGGCATGGGCTGCGTGAGCGCGCCGCCCGTCCACGCGGCGGCGGCGCGTCCGACGAGGCGCGCGCGCGACGGCCATCGCGGCGCGATGGGCCCGAAGCCGACGAGCTCGGCGCCGTTCGACGCGACGAGGTTCGGCGCCGACGCGCGGCGCCCGCTCTGCGCGTCGACGCGCACCCCGACCGGGTTGTCCGCGCACGCGGCGGCGCGCTCGTACACGATCGGCATCTTCACGAACGGCGCGGGCGGCTGCGCCGTCGTCCCCGCGCGATCGCCGAACACGTCGATCGACTTGTCGACGCCGCCTACGACGAGGCGCGCTGCGACGTGCGTGACCGGCTCGCCGTGCGGCGCGAACGCGTCGCCCACGAGCAGGACGTCGGCGCGCGCCTTGAACGGCGCGGTGTCGCTCGGCGCGTAGACGCTGCGGTTCGCGTCGTCGTTCCAGTGGTTGTCGGCCTCGTTGACGTCCTCCTGCTGCTCGGCGAGCGGCGACGTGACCGGGCGGAGGTCGTACGTGGCCTTGGCGACGAC
>DASYCF010000714.1:0-9658 GCA_036500365.1 Byssovorax sp. | reverse complement strand
GCAACCCCGACGCGCCCGACGTGAAGGCGCTCGCCGCGAAGGGCGTCGAGATCGTGCGCGGCGATCTCGAGGACACGGCCGCGCTCGCGAAGCTCGCCGACGGGGCCGACGCGCTCCTGCACCTCGCCGCGCACGTCGGCGATCGCGGCCCGGTCGAGGTGTTCGAGCGCGTGAACGTCGGCGGGACGCGGCGCGCGCTCGAGGCGGCGAAGGAGGCGAGCGTGAAGCGCTTCGTCCTCTGCTCGTCGACGGCCGTGTACGGTCGCCCCGATCGCGGGCGCGTCACCGAGGCGTGGCCGACGCGCAAGAGCGGCTTGCCCTACGAGGACACGAAGACCGACGCCGAGCGGCTCGCGTTCGCGCGCGGCGCCGAGCTCGGCCTCGAGGTCGCCGCCGTGCGCCCGCCGATCATCTACGGGCCGAACGATCGCAACTTCATGCCGCGCGTCGTCGAGGCGCTGTCGAAGGGCCGCTTCGTGCTGATCGACGGCGGGAGCGCGCCGCTGAACCTCGTGTGGGTCGATCACGTGGTCGACGTGCTCCTGCTCTGCGCGACCCACCCGGCCGCCGCAGGCGAGGCGTTCAACGTCATGGACGAGGTCGACGGCGCGCCGCCGAGCGTGCGCGAGGTCGGCGAGACGATCGCGCGTGAGGCCGGCTTGCCCGCGCCGACGCGCACGCTCCCCTTCCCCGTCGCGATGGGCCTCGCGCACGTCGTGCACAAGGCGTTCTCGATCGCGAAGCCCGACGCCTCGCCGCCGCTCTCGCCGTTCGTCGTGAAGCTGATGACGCGCCACGTGATCTACGACGCGTCGAAGGCGGCGCGCGTCCTCGGCTGGTCACCGCGGAGGCACGCGCTCGAGAGCGTCGCCGCCGAGGCGCGCGCGTTCGCCACGCGGCGCTGACCTCAGCGCTTCTTCGCGATCTGCTCGGGGTGGTCCTCTTCGTCCTGCATGCGGAGCGCCTCGCCGAGGAGCGCCGTGATCGTCGACGCGTCGGGCGGCGGCGCGCGCAGCGGGATCGTGCGGAACGAGAAGTAGCCCGACGTCCAGCGCAAGACGACGCGCAGCGTCTCGAGCGGGCCGACGGGCTGGCCCTGCGCGATGCCCGCGGTCATGCGGCCGGCGACGATCTCGAGCTGCACGCGCCGGCCGTCGCTGCGCACGTCGAACACGCCGCTCCGCCGCTCCATCTCGAGGATGGTCAGCATGGCCGAGATCGAGATCTGCGCGAGGTCGCCCGCGAACACCTTGTCGCCCGACGACGAGATGTGGGGCAGCGCCTTGCGCGCCGATCGGAGGCGTGAGCTCATCTTCACGAGCGCGTCGATCTGCCCGATGAGATCGGCGTACCGCGCGGGCTTCAGGATCGAGACGTCGGCGCCGATGGCGAACCGCGCGACGCGCGTGCGCGTGTCGGCGGGCGAGGCGAGCAGCACGATCGGCGTCGCCGCGAGCTTCGTGCCCGACGAGCGCACCTTGCGGACGAAGTGGTCGCCGCTGTCGTCGGCCAGGTCGTTGTCGACGACGAGGACGTCGGGCAGCACGTGCGCGGCGGCCCGCATGCCCTCGTCGGCGGTCGGACGAACGACGACGCTGTAGCCGCCCGTGCGGATCATCGTCGCGATCACGCCGTTCTCGTCCTCGTCGGACTTCACGAGCAGCACGAGCGGCTGGAGCTTCACGGAGGGCGGCCGCGGCGTCGGCGGCCCGCGCTCACCGCTCGCCTCGGGCACCTCGCTCGCCGAGCCGCCGCCAAGCGCGCCAAGGTCCCACTCGCCGGTCGTCGGGCCGCGCTCGCGCTCGGCGGGCGGGGCAGGTGGCGGCGGCCGGGACAGGAAGCCCCAGTCCGCGAGAGCGTCGAGATCGTCGTCGCGCGGCGCCGCGGACGTCCCGTGCGGGGACCGGGGCACGGCGCCGGACGCGCGCTCGGACGGCGGAGCCGACGCCCCGCCGCGCGACGAGATCGGCGCATCGGCCGCTTCGAGCGACGGCGGCGCGCCCGAGGCGCCCTCGTCGTCGTGCTGGAACGCGTAGATCGTCGGCGAGGCGCGCATCGTGTGCGCACCTGGGGCCGGCGGCGGCGCGCTCGACGCGGCGATCGGCGGCTCCGAGCCGAGGAGCACGTGCGCCGGGAAGGGCGTCGGCGCCTGGCTCGCGCGCCCCGGCGGCGACGAGCCGCGAGGCGGACGCGAGGGCGTACGCGCCTTCGCCGGCGCGGGCGGCGCGGGCGTCATGCGGTCCGAGAGCGGCCCCGTGTCGAGCGCCGACCAGGACGCGTGAGGCGGGACCGACCCTCGCGGCGGAACGGACGCCGTGGGGCGCACGGACGGCGAGCGCGGCGCCTCGTGAGCTTCGTACGAGAGCGCCGGCGCGCGCACGCTCGGTCGCTCCGCAGCTCGAGGCGGCGGGGCGAGCGGTGGGGCCACCTCGACCGGCGTCACCGGAGCCGCCGCCTCCTCGGGCGCGAAGCCGAGCGCGGCGCGCACGTCGGCCGCGACGCCGATCGCGCCGCCCGCCGCCTCGACGAGCGCGCGCGCGAGCTCGCCGACCGTCTCGATCTCGCTCGTCCCGCCGAGGATCGCGGCCACGAGATCGTCGACGTCGGGCGGGATCGCGTCGACGACGTCGTGCACCCGCGGCAGCGCGGCGACGTCGGCGTCGTCTGCCGCGGCGCGCGTCGCGAGCACCTCCCAAAGCAAGAGCCCGGCGCCCGTCGCGTCGCCCTCTCCGTCGAGGCGCGCGCGCCCATCCTCCCCGATCCTCACGCGCTGAAAACGGCACCGGCTGGCGGGCGTGCGCGGGGCGAGCGGCTCGTCGACGTCGAGCGCGCGCAAGAGGTCGAGGGCGACGTGCAGGCGCACGCCTTCCGGCAGCTCGTCCCGCCCCTCGACGACCTCGCGCAGCGCCGTGTCCTGGCTCAAGGAGCAACCATGCCGGGAGTCCGTCGAGTATAGCGGCACGGTTGCCTCTCCGCGCGACGCGATGCACGCTCGCCGCGTGGCCGACACTCCCATGCCCTTCGGCGCCCGAATCTGGTTTGCCTGGGCCTGCTTTTTTCGTGTCCTCGCCGACGGGGCGTTCGCCGCGCGCGCCGAAGCGGCCGTCTCGCCCGAGCCACCCCGCCGGATCGGCAGTCGCACGGAGCCCGAGCCCGAGCCCGAGCCCGAGCCCGAGCCCGAGCCCGCACCCGAGCCCGAGCCCGAGCCCGAGCCCGAGCCCGAGCCCGCACCCGAGCCCGAGCCGACGAGGCACGCCGACGTCGACGCCGCCCTCCAGCTCCTCTCCCTGCTCCAGCGCGAGGGTCGCTTCGTCGACTTCGTCGAGCAGGACCTCGGCGACCACCCCGACGCGGACCTCGGCGCCGCCGCGCGCGTCGTCCATGAGGGCTGCCGCAAGGCCCTGCGAGGCCACGTGAAGATCGAGCCGATCCGAGCCGAAGACGAGGGCAGCCGCGTCGAGCTCGCCGCCGACTTCGACCGCGCCGCCACCAAGCTGACGGGCGCCGTGGCGGGCGACGGACCGTACAAGGGGACGCTGCGTCACCGCGGCTGGCGCGCCGCGAGCGTGAAGCTGCCGACGCGCGTCGACGGCTTCGATCCGCGCGTGCTCTGCCCGGCCGAGGTCGAGCTCTGATGGCCACGAACCGCGTCGTCGGCATCGACCTCGGCACCACGCACTCGGCGCTCGCGTTCGCGGACGTCGGCGGAAATGGCGCGGAGACGCTGCTCGTCCCGCAGCTCGTCGCGCGGAGCGAGGTCGAGGAGCGGCCGCTCGTGCCGTCGTTCCTCTACGTCGGCCACGCGAGCGACGGCCCGCTCGCGCTGCCGTGGGACGCGGAGCGCACGTTCGCCGTGGGCGAGTACGCGCGCGCACGCGGCGTCGACGCGCCGGCGCGCCTCGTCTCGAGCGCGAAGAGCTGGCTCTCGCACACGGGCATCGATCGACGCGGGGGCGCCCTGCCCGTGGGCGCGCCCGAGGACGTCGAGAAGATCTCCCCGGTCGAGGCGTCGTGGCGCATCCTCGAGCACCTCGTCGAGGCCTACGACCAGCGCTTCGCGAAGGACGACGCCGCGCACGCGCTCGCGAAGCAAGAGGTCGTCCTCTGCGTGCCCGCGTCGTTCGACGCAGCCGCGCGCGAGCTCACGGTCGAGGCGGCGACCGCCGCGGGCATCGAGCACCTGACCCTGCTCGAGGAGCCGCAGGCTGCGCTCTACGCGTGGATCGCCGCGCGCGGCGACGCTTGGCGCAAGGACGTGCATCCGGGCGACGTGATCCTCGTCGTCGACGTCGGCGGCGGCACGACGGACTTCTCGGCCATCGCCGCCACCGAGCAGGGCGGGTCGCTCGAGCTCGTGCGCGTCGCCGTCGGCGATCACATCCTGCTCGGCGGCGACAACCTCGACCTCGCGCTCGCGCACGCCGTGAAGCAGAAGCTCGAGGCGGCCGGGAAGGAGGTCGACCGCGTCCAGATGCACGCGCTCGCGCACGCGTGCCGCGCGGCGAAGGAGCGCCTCCTCGGCGCAGACCCGCCGGAGGTCGCGCCGATCGCGATCGCGGCGCGCGGCTCGCAGCTCCTCGGCGGCGGCCTGCGGAGCGAGCTCACGCGCGAGGAGGCCGAGCGCGTCGTGGTCGAGGGCTTCTTCCCGATCGTCGATTCGAGCGCGCGACCGGCCGTGCGCGCGCGCGCCGCGCTCACGCAGATCGGGCTCCCTTATGCGTCGGACCCCGCCGTCACGAAGCACCTCGCCGCGTTCCTCACGAAGCACGCGCGCGCCGTCGACAAGCTGCCCGGGTTCGCGCCGAAGGCCGGCGACGACGGCGCCCGTCACGACGGCCCCGCCGCCGCGGGCGTGGAGCAGCGCGCGCCGAAGATCCTGCGGCCGACCGCCGTGCTCTTCAACGGTGGCGTCATGAAGGCTCCCGCGCTCGCGAAGCGCCTGACCGAGGTGCTCGCGCGCTGGCTCGAGGCCGACGGCGCGAAGCCCCCGCGCCTGCTCGAGGGCGCCGATCTCGACCTCGGCGTCGCTCGCGGCGCGGCGGCGTACGCCCTCGCGCGGCGCGGCCAAGGCCTGCGCATCCGCGGAGGCACGGCGCGCGCGTACTACGTCGGCATCGAGAGCGCGGTCCCCGCCGTGCCCGGCGTCGAGCCGCCGATCACCGCGCTCTGCGTCGCGCCCTTCGGCATGGAAGAGGGCACCGAGGCGCCGCTCCCGCCGAACGAGCTCGGCGCCGTCGTCGGCGAGCCCGTGCGCTTTCGCTTCTTCAGCTCGACCGTGCGCCGCGACGACCAGGCAGGCGCCGAGCTCGATCGGTGGAAGGACGGCGAGCTCGAGGAGCTCGCGCCCGTCGAGGTGACGCTGCCGACCGAGGGACGCGCCGAGGGCGACGTCGTCCCCGTGAAGCTCCACGCGCGCGTGACCGAGGTCGGGACGCTCGTGCTCGAGGCGGTGCCGACCGAGCCGAAGAAGCCCGACGAGCGCTTCGCGATCGAGCTCTCCGTGCGCGGAGACGCGTAGCGGGTCGACGACGTATCCTGGGAGGATGAGCTGCCTTCGCGTCGTCCTCTTCGCGCTCGCCTCGATCACGCTCGGCTGCTCGCAAGCGCCCACGTTCTCGAGCGGTGACGGCGGCGCGGGCGGCATGGGCAGCGGCGCAGGCTCGCCGAGCTCGACGGGCACGCACGCGGGCGGCGGCGCGTCGACGTCGAGCGGCTCGTGCGGCGACGCGTGCGACACGTGCACCGCGTGCGCCGACGCGGACGCCTGCAAGACGCTCACGGCCGCCTGCGACGCCGACCCCGCGTGCGTGGCCCTCCGCGCGTGCGCCGCCGCGACGCCCGCGAGCCTCGTCGACTGCGCGAACGCGAGCGCGACGGGCGTCATCGCGTACCTGGCCGAGGCGTCGTGCGAGTGCGGTCCGTGCGCGTCGTGCGGCCAGTGCGCGCTGCTCCACTGCATCGACGGCATGCAGGACGGCGACGAGACCAAGATCGACTGCGGCGGCGCCGCGTGCGCCGCGTGCGTGCCGGGCACCTGCAGCGACGGCATGAAGAACAACGGCGAGGCGGGCGTCGACTGCGGCGGCCCCTGCCCGACGCAGTGCCAGGGCCTTCCGTGCACGCCCGGCCAGCTCTGCCAGAACGGCGGCCAGTGCGCCGATGGCGTGTGCTGCGACACGTTCTGCACCGGCTCGTGCGAGGCGTGCACGCAGGCCGAGAAGGGCGGCGGCACCGACGGGACGTGCGGGCCCGTGGCCGCCGGCTCCGATCCGAAGCACGCGTGCGGCGCCGGCGACGCGTGCAACGGGAGCGCGTCGAGCCCCGCGTGCGGCTGCACCGACCACGTGAAGGACGGGAGCGAGACCGGCACCGACTGCGGCGGCCCCTGCGGCGGCTGCGCGGGCACGTGCGGCGACGGCGCGAAGAACCAGGGCGAGACCGACGTCGACTGCGGCGGCCCGTGCCCCGCCTGCGCGAACGGCAAGACCTGCGGCACGAGCGCCGACTGCGCGTCCGGCAACTGCGCCGGCGGCGTCTGCCAGCCGATGTGCTCGCCGGTGAACCCGTGCGGCCCGAACAGCTGCGGCCAGCTCATGGACAACTGCGGCAACCTCGTGGGCTGCGGCAACTGCACGTCTCCCGACTCGTGCGGCGGGGCCGGCGTGCAGAGCCAGTGCGGCTGCGAGGGCGGCACCGCGGGTCAGATCTGCGGAGGCCAATGCAGCGGCCAGCTGTCCGACGGCTGCCACGGCACGGTCACGTGCACGACGGCGCAGTGCGGCGGCAACCAGACGTGCACCGGCGGCTTCTGTCAGGACTGCGTGCCGCTCTCGATGGGCGAGGCGTGCGCGCTGCGCTGCTCCGGCACGGCGTTCGACGGGTGCGGCGGCCAGGTCTCGTGCACCCCGGCCGAGTGCTCTCCGCCGGACACGTGCAGCGGCGGCGTGTGCTCGTGCAAGCCGCTCACGGCGCAGCAGGCGTGCGGCTCGACGTGCATCGGCACCGCGCCCGATGGCTGCAACGGCATGGTGTCCTGCACGGGCGTCTGCACGGGCTCCGACACGTGCGGCGGCGGCGGCGTCTCGGGCCAGTGCGGCTGCACGCCGAGCGACGCGCAGTGCGACTATGCCGACGGTCAGTGCGGCGGCACGGTGCCCGACGGCTGCGGCGGCCAGGCGGACTGCTTGCAGGGCTGCAAGTTCTACTGCGGCTGCCTCCCCGCGCCGTGCAGCGGCGACTACTGCGACTGCACGTGCGGCGGTCAGCTCTAAAGCTGGCGGGGCTCGCGTCGATCTGTTGCAATCGGTCGCATGATGCTGGCCAGCTTGCGCTCGCGCCTCTTGTTCGTCGTGCTCCTGGCCGTGTCCGGGCTCGGCTGCTCGCAGAGCCCGACGTTCGACGGGGCCGCGGGCGGCGGCGGCGCGATGCCGAGCGGGAGCCACACCAGCACCGCGTCGACGGCGAGCGGCGGGGGCTCGACCTCGACCGGCGGCTCGTGCAGCGGCGCATGCGAGGCTTGCTCCGCGTGCGCCGACGCCGGCTCCTGCAAGGCGCTCTCGGATCAGTGCCAGGCTGACGCCGACTGTCGCGCGATCGAGGCGTGCGTCGCGAGCGATCCGGCGAACCTCGTCACGTGCGCGAACGCGAGCGCGGCCGGCGTCGCGCTCTATCTGCTCGTCGCCACGTGCGAGTGCGGCGCGTGCGGGACGTGCACCCAGTGTCCGCTCGTCCACTGCATCGACGCGGTGCAGGAGCCCGGCGAGACGCAGACCGACTGCGGCGGCACGTGCCCGAGCTGCCTGCCCGGCACGTGCAGCGACGGCGTGAAGAACCAGGGCGAGGCGGGCGTCGACTGCGGCGGCCCGTGCCCTGCCAAGTGCCCCGGCGCCCCGTGCGCGAGCGGCGACGTGTGCGCGAACGGCGGCGCCTGCGTCGACGGCATCTGCTGCGACACGCTGTGCGCCGGCGGCTGCGAGGCGTGCACCGCCGCCGCGAAGGGCAGCGGCCCCGACGGCGTGTGCGGCCCCGTGAAAGCAGGGAGCGATCCGAAGCACGCGTGCACGAGCCCGAGCGGCGACTCGTGCAACGGCAGCGCGCAGAACCCGGCGTGCGGCTGCCACGACCAGGTGAAGGACGGCGCCGAGACGGGCGTCGACTGCGGCGGCGTCTGCGGCAGCTGCCAAGGCACGTGCAGCGACGGCGCGCGCAACCAGGGCGAGAGCGACGTCGACTGCGGCGGCCCGTGCCCCGCCTGCGCGAACGGCAAGACGTGCGGCGTCGCCTCGGACTGCGCCTCGGGCAACTGCTCCGGCGGCACGTGCAAGTCGGCGTGCACGCCCGTGTCTCCGTGCACGAGCGGCGTGTGCGGCAACGTGACGGACAACTGCGGCAACGCCGTGGACTGCGGCATGTGCACGCTGCCCAACACGTGCGGCGGCGCCAACGTCGCGAACCAGTGCGGCTGCAGCCCGGAGACGGCCGCGCAGGCGTGCGGCAACCAGTGCTCCGGCACGACCCCGAACGGGTGCGGCGGCACGGTCACGTGCACGTCGAGCCAGTGTGCGCCGCCCGCGACCTGCAACGGCGGGATGTGCAGCTGCATCCCGCTCACGGCCGCGCAGGCGTGCGGCCTCAAGTGCTCCGGCACGCAGCCGAACGGGTGCGGCGGCACCGTGAACTGCACCGCCTCGCTCTGCACCGGCTCCGACACGTGCTCCGGCGGCATGTGCTCGTGCACGCCGCTCACCTCGGCGCAGGCGTGCGGCAACCAGTGCTCGGGCTCGACCTCGAACGGCTGCGGCGGCAGCGTGAGCTGCACCTCGACGCAGTGCACCGCGCCCGACACGTGCATCGGCGGGACGTGCGGCTGCAACCCCCTCACGCAGGCGCAGGCGTGCGGCAGCCAGTGCACCGGCTCCGCGTCGAACGGCTGCGGCGGCTCCGTCGGCTGCACGTCGTCGGAGTGCACGGGCTCGCAGGTCTGCAACGCCGGCACGTGCTGCTCGCCGCTCACCGCCGCGCAGGCCTGCGGCAACCAGTGCTCTGGCACCGCGCCGAACGGCTGCGGCGGCTCGGTCTCGTGCACGCCCTCGCAGTGCGTCGCGCCGAACACCTGCAACGGCGGCGGGACGTGCAGCTGCACGCCGCTCACCGACACGCAGGCGTGCGACTACCTCGACGGCCAGTGCAGCGGCACGGCGTCGGACGGCTGCGGCGGTATGGTCACCTGCCACATGACCTGCATCGCCTATTGCCAATGCACGATCCACACGTGCGACTCGATCTCCCATTACTGCGACTGCAGCGGGACGTGCAGCTGAGCTGAAGCCGACGCGGACCGCGCGAGCCGGTGTTACCGTTCGCGCGCCATGCCCGAGACGCTCGCACCGGGGACCCTCCTCTCGCGCTATCGGCTCGACGCGCTCGTCGGGCAGGGCGGCATGGGCGCCGTGTACCGGGCGACACGGGTAGACGACGGCGCCGTCGTCGCGATCAAGACGCTGCACCCGCAGATCGCGAAGAAGCTCGAGTGGCAAAAGCGCTTCCTCCGCGAGGCGCGCGCGGCGATGGCGGCGTCGCACCCGAACGTGGTGCGCATCTACGAGGTGTTCGAGCACGACGACACGCCCGTGCTCGCGATGGAGCTGCTCGACGGCGA
>DASYCF010000713.1:0-3527 GCA_036500365.1 Byssovorax sp. | reverse complement strand
CACGCAGACGATGGGGCAGATCTTCCGCCCGTCGACGACCTGCTGCCGCGTGACGTTGCTGAGCCCGACGTGGCGCACCAGCCCCTGCCGCTGGAGATCCGCGACGATGCTGAGCGGCTCCTCGAGCGAGCCCTCCTTGGGCCCGTGCACGTCCAGCATGCTGCGCAGGTTGACCACGTGAAGCACGTCGAGGCCGAGGTTCCGCAGGTTGTCGTGCACCGCCTGCGTCAGCTCGGCGCGCGACATCGCGGGGATCCAGCCGCCCTTCTCGTCGCGCCGCGCGCTGACCTTCGTGACGATCGTCAAATCGCTCCGGTAGGGGTGCAGCGCCTCCCGGATGATCTGGTTCGTGACGTGCGGCCCGTAGAAGTCGCTCGTGTCGATGTGATCGACGCCCTGCTCCACGGCCTCGCGCAGCACCGCGATCGCGGCCGCGCGATCCTTCGGCGGCCCGAAGACGCCGGGGCCGGCCAGCTGCATCGCGCCGTAGCCGACGCGCTTCACGGTGCGGTCGCCGAGTTTGAACGTGCCGGCCTTGTCGAGGTTGCTCATGGATCGTTCACCCTTCAAGCGAGGCCGCGCAGCAGCTCCTTCGTGATGTTCTTCTGGTGCGACTCGAGGGTGCCGCCGCCGATCTCGAGGAGCTTCGCGTCGCGGAGGAAGCGCTCGACCTTGTACTCGGCGCAGTAGCCCCAGCCGCCGAGCACCTGCATCGCGTTGTCGGCGACCTCCTTGCCGACGGGCGCGGCGAAGAGCTTCGCGGCGTCGGTCCCGAGGCGGTTTCGGTTCTCGGGCCCGACGTCGCGCGCGACGGCGTAGATGAGGGCGCGCGCCGCCTCGGTCTTCGCGTAGCTCTCGGCGATGTAGCGCTGGATCTGCCCGTGCTCCGCGATCGATTTGCCGAACGAGCGCCGCTGCGCCGCGTACTCGGTCATGATCTGCATGCAGCGGTCGGCGATGCCGAGGCTCATCGCGGCGAGGGTGATGCGCTCGATCTCGAGGTTTCGCATCATGTTCTTCACGCCCCCGCCCACGGTGCCGAGCACGTTCTCGGCCGGGACGATGCAGTCGTCGAACATGACCTCGCTCATGGTGCTCGCGCGCATGCCCATCTTGGGCGTCTTCTCGGCGGTCGAGAAGCCGGGGAAGCTGCGCTCGACGACGAACGTCGTGATCTTCCCCTCGACGAGCGCGTAGACGAGGAACACGTCGGCCTCGGGCGCGTTGGTGATGAGGGCCTTGCGACCCTTCAGCACGAAGCGGTCACCATCCCTCCGCGCGGTCGTCGACATGCCGAGCACGTCGGTCCCGGCGCCGGGCTCGGTCATGCCCATCGCGCCGACCCACTCGCCGGAGATCACCTTCGCGAGGTACTTCTCCTTCTGCGCGTCGCTCGAGGCCCAGAAGAAGTTGTTCACGAACAGCATCGCGTGCGCGAGGTACGCGAGCGTGAAGCCCGGGTCGCTCTTCGCGAGCTCGTGGTGCACGGCGACGGCGGCGAGCGCGTCCATCCCCGCGCCGCCGTGATCGGCGGGCACCGTCACGCCGAGGAGGCCGAGCTCACCCGCGCGGCGCAGGAGCGGCACGTTGAGCGCGCCCGTGCGATCGTGCTCCTCGGCCTGCGGCTCGACGACGTCGCGCGCGAAGTCGCGGACCATCTGCCGCAGCATGCGGTGCTCTTCCGTCGGGTTCTGGAGATCGAAATGCGCGCTCATGCCGCAGCACCCTAGTGTGAGGCGTGCGCGGTTTCCAGAACCCGCGGAACGGCGACGCGCGAGTGCCCGTCGACCGAGCGCAGCGAGGTGGGGTTTGGGGCCGCTCGCGGCCCCATCGTAGATCACGGCCAGGGGCGGTCGCGGATCTCGTCCTTGTACTTGTCCTTGTAGGCGTCGTGGCACGCCTTGCACGACTCCTTCGCGCCGTCGATGTCGCCCTTCTTGGCTTTGTCGGAGCCGTCCTTCGCGATCTTCGCCCAGTTGTCGTAGCCGCCCGGCGGGGGCTTCTTCGACACGGTGTCGAGCGCGGCAGAGAGCTTCGCGCCGTCGCCCCCGCCGGAGGCGGCGGCCATGACGGTCTTCATCCACCCCTGGAGTGGACAGGGCTTCTCCTTGGTCCCGCAGGCGAAATCCTTCAGCTCGGTCGCCCCGTCTTCGGGCGCGGCGCCCGCCGTCCCCGCGCCAGCGCCGATCGCGACCAGCACGCCCAGCGCAACGCCCGCCCAAACACCGATCGCCTTCATCGTCGCTCCTGTCTCGTTCGACCCGCAGACTGTGTAGCTCGTTTGGGGTTCCCGACCAATCGCTGCGACCCCGCCAGCGCGGTTCGCAAATCGCGCCGTCAGGGCGCGCGGACCTCCGCCTGCAGGTACACCCAGTGATCGAGCGTCGCCTGGCGGCCCGCCTCGCGCAGGATCGTGCGCGCGCCCTCGCCGTGGATGAACACGCCGTAGCCCGTCTGGAGCTCGAGCGGCGACCACGGCGTGAGCTTGAACGCGGCGTCGAGCTCGCTGCCGAGGGACTTCGAGGTGTTGTCGGTCGCCTGGCCGACGACCGCGAGCGACGCGCTCGTCCAGCGCCCGCGCGCGTCGGCGAGGTCGGCGAGGCGATAGCCGAGCTCGACGCCGAGCGGCTCGATGGGCGTGAGGCCGATGGTCGCGCCGACCTCCGTGAGGTTCGACCACGCGAAGTCGCCCATCGGGCCGAGCATGTCGTGCGTGCTCGGCAGCAGCGGATCGAAGCGCGCGAGCGTGCCCGTCTTCGCGCCGTCGTCGCCGCTCGCGTACGCGCCCTCGACGCCGACGGTGAGGCGCCAGAGGAGCGGCGTCTCGTACGACGCGCGGCCCGCGAGCGCGAACGCAGAGAGCTTGCGCGAGATCGCCTCGACGGCGCCCGTGGCGGTCGTGGCCACGGTCGGGACGGAGCCGCCCTCGTACGCGCCCTCGAGCGCGTAGCGGAGACCGGCGCGATCGCCGAAGAGCCGCGCGTCGCCGACGTACGTGTCGCCGGACGTGAGCGACGTCGGCGTCGGCTCGCGGACGACGCGCGCGAGGCCCGTCCCCTCGATCTGCAGGAGCGGAAAGAGGTGCCACACGGCGTCGACGCCGAAGAGCTCTGCGCCGCTGCCCGTCGTCGGCGTCCCGCCGGCGGCGGTGGCGGGGAGGGCGCCGGGCGCGGCGAGCAGCACGCCGAGGGCCTGGAGGTCGAAGTCGCCGATCGAGGAGCCGACGCGCACGGCGTCGAGCGCGCGCGCCGTCTCGGACCAGTCGTCCTCGCCGAGGAGACGCCCGTCGCCCCAGGTCACGCGCTGGCGCCCGACGCGGAGGAACGTGCCGCGCGCGCCCTTGCCGTGCACCTCGAGGTACGCGTCGAGCGGCGCGAGGCTCGCGAGCGCCGGCTCGCCCGTGCCGGAGTAGTCGGTCGCGCCGAGGCCCAGCACGCGCGCGTCCTGCAGCGTGAAGGCCGCCGTGATCGGCCCGCGATCGACGGCGAGGCCGAGGCGCGATCGCTCCTCGAACAGGACCCATCGCG
>DASYCF010000712.1:0-2881 GCA_036500365.1 Byssovorax sp. | reverse complement strand
CTTGCAGTCGCACTTCAGCGAGCCGAACACCTCGCTCGTGAGGCACTCCGAGTGGACGCGCACCGTGACGCCGTGGGCGCCTTCGAGCTCACCCATGACGAGCGCGACGTGGTCGGGTGAGAGACCGTTCTCGTTCGTGTCTCCACCTCCGAAGTGGAAGACCATCATCTGGAAGACGCCGAATTTCGTCGGGATCGGTGCTTGCGCAACGATGTCGAGCTGAGGCCGGATCGCCACCACGGGGGGGACGTGCATCTCGCTCTCCTACTGGTGAATTTTTTCTGACTGGGCGCGCGTCCGCGCCTTCGCGTTTCGAGCCTGCCTGGGGACGCCCACGCATGAGAGATTGTCGGGGCCTGACGGTTCCCCGAACCGGGCGCGTTCGCCCCGAAAACTGCGGCGTTCTCCTAGCGTACGCGCCGCCCATCGACAAGTTGAGCATTCTTGACGCCCGGTCAACAGAGCCAAGACGACCCCACCCCCGCCTCGAACCGTGGCCCGGGGCAGCTGAGTCCGGGCGCGCCGCCGCTCCCGCGGGAGGTCGTCGCGCTCGGGTGGGTCTCGTTCTTCACCGACGCCGCGTCGGACATGATCTACCCGCTGCTGCCGCTGTTCCTGATTCAGCTCGGGGGCGGGGCCGAGGCGCTCGGCTGGATCGAGGGCGTGGCCGAGGCGGTGAGCGCCGGGGTGAAGCTCTTCGCGGGGCGCGCCGTCGATCGCGCCGGCGACAAGAAGCGGCTCGTCGCGGTCGGCTACGCCGTCGCCGCGCTCTCCCGGCCGCTGTATGCGCTGGCGACCACGCCCGTGCACGCGGTGTTCGTGCGCGCGCTCGATCGCGTCGGCAAGGGCCTCCGCGGGCCGCCGCGCGACGCGATCCTCGCGGGCGCTGCGCCGCCGGAGAGCCGCGGGCGCGCGTTCGGCTTCCACCGCATGATGGACAACCTCGGCGGCGTCGCCGGGCCGCTCGTCGCGTTCGCGCTGCTGCGGTTCGCGCGCCTGCCGCTCCGGACCGTCTTCGCGCTGTCGCTCGGGCCGGGCCTCGTGAGCGTCGCGATCGTCCTGCTCGCCGTGCGTCGCGACGCGCCGACCGCTCCGACCGGAAAGGCCGGCGCCGCGCCCGACCTCGGAGCGGGCCCGAAGGGCGCGCTGTCGCGCGGGGCCATCGGCTACTTCGCCGCGCTCGGCGTGTTCTCGCTCGCGGCGTCGGGCGACATCTTCCTCGTGAGGCGCCTGTCGGATCTCGGCCTCGACGCGTCGCTGATCCCGTTCGCGTGGCTCTCGCTCCAGCTCATGAAGAGCGCGCTCAACATGGCCGGCGGGCGCGCGTCCGATCGCTTCGGGCGGCGCCGCGTGCTCGTGCTCGCGTGGGCGATCTACGCCGCGTCGTACGTCGCGTTCGGGCTCGCGCCCTCGTGGCCGATCGCGTGGGCCGTGCTCGGCCTCTACGCGCTCCACTACGGCCTCGCCGAGGGAGGTCAGCGCGCGCTCGTGGCCGAGATCGTCCCGCTCGAGGCGCGCGGCCGCGCGTTCGGCGTGCAGCTCGCGGTCGAGGGCATCATGGTGCTGCCCGCGAACGTCGTCTTCGGCGCCGTCTACGACCGCATCGGCCCCGAAGCCGCGTTCCTCGGCGCCGCCGCGATCGCCGCCCTCGGCGCTCTCGCCCTCGCGCTCGCGCCGATCAAAATCGGCGGCAGCGAAGCCCAGCAATCAACCGAGAAGGACGCCGCTGAGGCGGAGTGATGCGGCGTCAGACGGGTGCACCCGCGAGCAACGGAGCGCAGGCGTACTCTGGTACGCCGAGCACCGTAGCGGAGCGGATGCGCCCGTATGGCGCCGCAGCGCCCGCCTCGGCCCTGCCTACTTCGCGGCGCAGGGATCGCCGGCGACGCGGCCACCCTCGTGGTCGCTCACCTTCTTGCCGGACACGATCGCGTCGATGAACACGGTGCGGCGGTTCTGCGCCTTGCCGTCGTCCGTGTTGTTGTCGGCGACGGGGTTCGTCTCGCCGAAGCCGACGGGCAGCAGGCGCTTGCACGCGATGCCGTTCTTCACGAGCCAACGCGCCACGCTGAGCGCGCGCTTCTCGGAGAGCTTCTGGTTCGGATCGGCGCCGCCGACGTTGTCGGTGTGGCCCTCGATGCGCATCACCTCGGTCTCGGGCTTCTTGCTGAGGTACTCGGCGACGTACTTGAGCGTCACGTCGCTCTCGGCCGTCAGCACGTCGCTGCCCGTCGCGAACTTCACGGGCGCGGGGATCTTGAGCGGCTCGGGGGGCGGGGGCGGCGGCGGCTCCGGCGGCGGGGGCGGCGCGATGACGACGACCGGCTCCGGCGCCTTGATGACGACCTTGTCCGCGCAGCCGACCGTCGCGGCGACGAACGCGACGCCCAGAACGCCGACTACGAAACGCATCCCACCCTTGTTCGCTTGCATGTGTTCCCTCTCGTGGCGAAAAGCGAAACCCGAGCGCCACGTGCCCCGGACGTCGCGTCGCGAGCGGCGCCACTAGGCCGGGTACGGCGTCGGGTCAAGCATCGACGTCCGCCGCAGGCGGTCGCCTTCATCGGGGTGCATACGCGCGCCCGTCGCGGCTCCTTCCCTTGCTAGGCGGAGGCGGCGCCCTCGACCTGCGGCGCGGCGGCCGGCGGGCGCGCCGCGTTCCCTCGGCGATCGCTGTCGATCGTGCCGTCCTTCATGCTGACGACGCGCGGCATCGACTCGGCGAAGCCGGCGTTGTGCGTGACGACGACGATCGTCGTGCCGTGCTTCTCGTTGATCTCGAAGAAGAGGCGGTGCATCACCTCGCTCGTCGCCGAATCGAGGTTGCCCGTCGGCTCGTCGGCGAGGAGGAGCTTCGGCTGGAGCACGAGCGCGCGGGCGA
>DASYCF010000711.1:0-6967 GCA_036500365.1 Byssovorax sp. | reverse complement strand
TGAACCTCATCTTCGCCGACAGCTACGAGTTCCGGCGCGGCGAGCAGCTCTCGAGCGTGTCGACGCTCGACCAGCGCGCGAGCACCAAGATCCAGTTCAGCGTGCACCAAGGCGCGGGCGGCTTCAGCAAGGAGATGGGCGCCGCGGTCGCCGTCTCCGCGATCGGCGCCGCGCTCATGGCCGGCTCGACGGCGACCGGCGACTACTTGAACAACGAGGGCAACTCGCTCGGCGAGAAGTTCCACGCCAACGCGAACCTCGCGACGGGCGTCGTCACGGCGGGCGTCGGCCTCGCGGAGCTCATCATCTTCCTCGTCATGCGCGCGCGCAGCAAGGAGCGCGACCTCGAGGACGGCGACCCGATCATGAGCCTCGACAAGGACAAGGGCCACGCGGTGCTCCGCTCGGACGACTGGCTGCTCATGCTCTCGCCCGACTGGGCCGTGCTCGGCAAGAACAAAAAGTACGGCCCGCCCGACAACGCCGTCGAGGTCTCGTCGCTCGACATCGCCGACGCCGGCACGTCGATCGTGCTCACCGAGAAGCCGACGTCGAGCATCACGATCCAGGTGAAGAAGGATCCGACGGCTGCGGACGCCGACGCGAAGATCGTGATCGACGATCAGGGCGCGATCACGATCGAGGCGAAGAAGATCGACATCTCGGCCGCGAGCGGCGCCGCCACGAAGGTCACCATCACGGGCGACCTCACCGTCACCGGCGGCGTCACGGTCACGAAGGATCTCAAGGCCGACACGGGCACGTTCGACACGAAGCTCACGAAGCCCGGCGGCATCGAGGTCACGTGAGCCGCGCCGAAGGGGTCCGCTGATGTTCCGCACGCTGCGCGACGCGCCGCTCGCCGTCGGCTTCCTCTCGTGGCGCTTCATGCCGCGGGAGGACTCGCTCGTGCTCGTCGTGAAGGGCACGTACGCGCTCGCGCACGGCGGGCGCGCGGTCGCAGTCGATCCCGAGCCCGTGCTCGGCGACGTGTTCGCGGGCGACGACGCGCTCGCCGGCGCGTGCCTCCACGCGTCCGAGCTCGTGCCCTTCAAGCCCAAGGCGGACGCGCTGCTCGTCGGCAAGGTCTACACGCCCGAGGGCAAGCCGCTCCCGCGATGCAGCGCGAGCTTCTCGGTCGGCGGCGCGGCGCTCTCGCTGCTCGTCACGGGTGACCGCTACTGGCTGCACCCGCCGAGCCCGCAAACGAGCGAGCCGCGGCCGTTCTCCGCTATGGACATCGGCTACGCGCGCGCGTTCGGCGGCCCCGGCTGGGCGGCGAACCCCGCGGGCCGCGGCGTCTTCGCGGCCGACGCGCACGACGCGATCGATCGGCCGCTGCCGAACGTCGAGGATCCGCGCGACCTCGTGCAGAAGCCGGGCGACCGACCCGCGCCCGCCGGCTTCGGCCCGTTGTCGCCGCACGCCGCGCACCGCATGGCGACGTGGCCGCGCGCGCTCGGCTCGTACGCGGAGGAGCGCTGGCCGTGGCCGCCCGAGGGCCTCGATCACCGCTACTTCAACGCTGCGCAGCCTGCGCTCCAGATCGAGGGCTATCTGCGCGGCGACGAGGCGATCACGTGCGAGAACCTGCACCCGAAGCACCGGCGGTTCACGTGCGAGCTCCCGCGCGAGCGCGCGCGCTGCTTCGTCGTCGAGGGCGATCGCTTCCGCGAGATCGCGCTGCGCCTCGACACGATCAGCGTCGACATGGAGGCGGGCAAGCTCGCGCTCGTGTGGCGTGGCAGCCTCGTCGTCGCGAGCGACACGTTCGACGAGGTGTCGCACGTCTACGTGACGACCGAGCCGCTCGACGGCCCGCGCGCGTCGGTCGAGGCGCACCGCATGCGCCTCGAGGTGCTGCGGCTCGAGGCGGACGCGAAGACCGTCGCCGCGCCGCCAGCGCCAGCCGGCAACGACAACGACGCGCCGAAGGCCGCCGCGCCGCCCATGCCGAAGCCGCCCGCGCCGCCGAAGCCGCTCGTCACCGCGGCGGAGCGCGCGATGCTCGAGCGAAAGGGCGCGCCGGCCGCCGTGCTCGAGGCGCTCGACCGCGGCGATGCCGAGGGCGCGCAGACGGCCGCAGCGGCCGCGAGCGGGCAAAGCGCCGAGGTGTTCGAGAGGTCGCTCGGGGACGCGCGCGAGAAGCTCCGCGCGGCGCTCGCGGCCGCCGGTGAGGACGCCTCGCTCGTCGACGCCCGCCCGCCGAAGCTGCCGAAGCCACGCGTCGCGCCGAAGGGTCCGCCCGCGCCGTGGACGCGCGAGCGCGTCGAGGCGTGCTTGATGTCGGGCGTGCCGATCGGCGACGCCGATCTCGGCGGGCTCGATCTCTCGAAGCTCGATTTCTCCACGCGCGATCTCACGGGCTGCTTGCTCACCGGGGCGAGGCTCGGCGAGGCGCGCTTCGACGAGGCGATCCTCGTCGGCGCGAACCTGGCCGACGTCGACGCACAGAAGGCCTCGCTGCGCGACGCGCGCCTCGACGAGGCCGACCTCACCGGCGCGAACCTCGCGGCGGCCGACCTCACCGGCGCGCACCTCGGCGGCGCGGTGCTCGATCACGCGGTCCTCCGCGGCGCGCACCTCGATGGCGTCGACGCCGCGCGCGCGTACGTGCGCCACGCCGACCTCACGGGCGCGACGCTCACGAAGGCCAAGCTCGTCGCGGCGCGGTTCGACGGCGCGACGCTCGACGGCGCGTCGCTGCGCGACGCCGATCTCACCCGCGCGAGCGCGCAGGGCGTGCACGCCGAGGGCGCCGACCTGCGGGGCGCGACGCTCACGCGCTTCGTCGCGTCGGAGGGCAGCCGCTTCGCGCGCGTCAAGCTCGCGGGCTGCCGCGCCGATCGATCGATCTGGTCGGGCGCCGATCTCAAGGGCGCCGATCTCACGCGGTGCGACCTCCGCCGCGCCGAACTCTCGAGCGCGGATCTCAGCGGCGCGAAGCTCAGCGGCGCCGACGCGTCCGAGGCGGACCTCACGTCGGCCAAGCTCACGGGCGCCGCGCTCGACGGCGCGAACCTCCGCGCGGGGCGCCTCGAGCAGGCGGACCTCCGCCGCGCGAACCTGCGCAACGCGAGCCTCTACCAGGCCAACGTGTGGCGCGCGCAGATCGAGGGCCTCGATCGATCCGGCGCGTTCACGGCGGGCACGCTGTTCGAGTCGCCCGCGCGCGGCTGGGCGCGCTGAGGAGCACGACGACATGGCGACCACGCTCGACCTCGAGAAGCTCCTCGAACGGCTGCAGGCGGGCGACGCCGCGGCCGCGAACGAGATCCCGCTCGGCGAGCTGCTGCCCGATCGCGATCGGCTCCTCGCCATGCTGCGCGCGGGTGAGAAGCCGTTGCTCGGCTCGATCGGGAAGATGGACCTCTCGGGGCAAGATCTCGCCGGGCTCTCGCTCGACGGCATCTGCTTCCACTCGTGCAGCTTCGTCGACGCGAACCTCGCGGGCGCGAGCCTCCGCGGCGCGCTGCTCTTGAACTGCGATCTCGCGGGCGCCGATCTTTCGAAGGCCGCGCTCGTGAACGCCACGCTCTCGGCCGACGTGAGGCCGCCGGACCACCGCGCCTCGCCCGTGCGCACGAAGGAGGATCTCGACGCCGCCGTCGCCGCCGAGCCCGAGCCGGGCGCGCTCTCGCTCGCGGGCGCCAAGCTCGCCGGCGCGCGCCTCACGCACTGCAAAATCGAGGGCGTGGATCTCTCCGACGTCGACGCGTCCGGCGCCGCGCTCGACGACGTGACGTTCGTCGCGTGCAAGCTCACGGGGGTGAAGCTCGTCGACGCGTCCCTCGCGCGCGTGAAGCTCGACCACTGCGAGGTGCGCGGCCTCGATTTCACGGGCGCGAAGATCCGCGGCGCGACCCTCGTCGACGTGCCGCTCGCCGCGCTCGACCTCGAGAAGGCCGACGTCGTCGGGCTGCGCGTCGTCGGGCAAGATCTGCGGCGGGTCGGCTCGATCCCGAAGGATCAGCGCGGCGGCGATCTGCGGCGGTGCGATCTCTCCGAGCGCGATCTGCGCGGCTTCGCGTTCGACGGGTGCGACCTCGCCGGCGCCGTGCTCGCGAGCGTGAACCTCGCCGGCGTCGATTTGAGGAAGGCGCGCATCGACGGCTGCGATCTGCGCGGCGCGGATCTTCGCGGCGCAGATCTGAGCGGTCTCTCGCTCGCCGGCATCCCCCACGCAGGCGTGCTGCTCGCCGGCGCTCGGCTCGCGGCCGCGAGGCTCGCTGGCGCGACGCTGGCCGACGCCGATCTCTCGGGCGCCGACCTCACCGACGCGCAGCTCGACGGCGCCAACCTCGGCGGCGCGCGGTTCACCTCGGCCAAGCTCTCGGGCGCGCACCTCGCCGGCGCGGACCTCGCGGCGGCCGATCTCACGGGCGTGCGCGTCTCCGGCGCCGATCTCGTGAAGGCGAAGCTCTCGCGCGCGCGGCTCGGCGGCGCGGACCTCGAGGCGTGCGATCTCTCGGGCGCAGATCTGTCGGGCGCCGACCTGGCAAACGCCACGCTGCGGCACGTGCGCCTCACGGGCGCGAACCTCGACGGCGCGAAGCTCGTCGGGGCGCGGCTCGTCGGCTGCGACGCCGGCGGTGCGACCATCGGCGTCGCGGATTTCACGGGCGCGTCGCTCGAGGGCTGCGAGCTCCGCGGCGTCGATCTCACCCGGTCGACGCTCGCGCGGCTGCGCGTCGTCCGCTCGGGCTTCGCGGAGGCCGACCTCGAGGGCGTCGACCTCTCGGGCGCCACGCTCGAGGGCGCCGACCTCGAGCGCGCGAAGCTCGCGAAGGCGAACCTCTCGCGCGCGTCGATGCCTGGCGCGCGCCTCATCGGCGCCGACCTCCGCGGCGCGACGCTCGACGGCGCGGATCTGCGCGCGGCCGATCTCGTCGGCGCGAAGCTCGATCGCGCGAAGCTCGTCGGGGTGGACGCGCGACGCGCCTCGTTCGACGACGCGTCGCTGTCATCGGTCGACGCGACCGGCGCGCGCTTCGACGAGGCGCGGTTCCGCGGCGCGCGCGCGAAGGGCGGCCGCTTCGGGGACGCGAAGCTCACGTACGCCGATCTCTCGAACGCCGACTTCGCGGCGACCGATCTGCGCGGAGCGGACCTCCGCGGCGCGAACCTCCACCGAACGACGACGAGCGACGCGCGCCTCGAGGGCGCGGATCTCACGGGCAGCCGCGGCACCGACCCCGACCGCGCGCGCGCCGAAGACTGGAAGGCGTCATGATCCGCAAGGAGCCGAGCCGATGAAGCGAGCGCAACTCAAGGTGGAAGCGCAGGCGGTCGCGAACGTCGACGAGCCGACCGTGACCGCGCGCGACGGCGCGTCCGCGCGCCTCGAGCGTACGGACGACGTCGAGGCGCTCACCGTGCGGGATCGCGACGGCCGGCTCCTCTTCCAGTACGACTCCGCGTCGGGCCGCGGCGTGCTCGTCATGCCCGAGGGCGACCTTTGCCTCGCCGCGCCGCGCGGTCGCATCGAGCTCGTCGCCGCGGGCGGCATCCGCGCGATCTCCGGCGGCGAGATCGCGATCGAGGGCAAGAGCGGCGTGCGGCTCGGCGTCGTCGACGGCGCGTCGTCGATGCGCGTCGACCGCGACGGCGCCGCGATCGAGGCCGACCGCGCGACCATCCGCGCGCGCGAGACCGATCTCGACCTCGGCGACACCGGCGTCCGCGCGGCCAAGCTCCACGCGGCGATCGACAGCGCAGAGATCACCGTCGGCTCGCTCGTGCGCACGGCCGGCCGCGTCGTCGAGCAGGCCGAGAGCCTTTACCAGCGCGTCACGGAGCTCTGCGAGATCAAGGCGGGCCGGCTGCGCGCGCTCGTCAAAGAGAGCGTGTTCGTGAAGGGCGACGACGTGACGCTCCTCGCGGACAAGGACGTTCGCGTCGACGGCGAGCACATTCACCTCGGCTGACGGAAAAGGAGCGGAGCATGTTCGGCATCAGCACGAAGCAGGGCGGCATGTGCAACACGACGGGCCCGCTCGACATGTGCAACACGCCCGCGCCGCCGGCGCCGCCCGTGCCGGCGCCCTATCCGAACATCGCGAGCTGCAACCAGGCCGACCCCGGCACGTGCACGCAGAAGGTGAAGATCGTCGGCGCCCCCGCGATGACGAAGGACACGCAGATTCCGATGTCGTCCGGCGACGAGGCGGGCTCCGTCGGCGGCGTCGTCAGCGGCATGATCAAGGGCCCCTGCCTCTACAAACGCTCGAGCCAAAAGGTGAAGCTCGAGGGCTCGCCCGCCGTCTTCCAGCTCTGCAACACGACGCACAACGGCTCGAGCCCGAACGCGCCGATGGGCATGCAAGCGGCGCCGTCGCAGAGCAAGGTGACGGTGGAGATGTAGTGCGGGACGCGCGCCGCGTGCGCGTCGTCCACGCGCTCCGGCTCGACGTCGAGGCGGGGCTCGCGGGCGCCGAGCTCGTCGTCCGGCTCACGCCGCGCGAGCTCGATCGTCAGCGCGTCGAGCACCACCAGCTGCTCGTCACGCCACGCGCGCACGTGACCCACGAGCGCGACGCGTTCGGGAACGCGCTCGCGTGCGTGCGCTTCGACGTCGCGGTCGCGTCGATCGAGATCGAGGCGGTGTCGACCGTCGTCCGCGCGGCGCGTGGCGACGCGCGTGACGTCGCCGAGCCAGCGCTCGAGGTGCTCGCGCGCGCGGGCGTCGACGTCGCGTCGCCGCGTTCGGAGACGAAGCCGGGCGCGTGCCGCGCGCTCGCCGAGGACGCGCTGGCGAGGCTGCGCAAGGCCGGCGTCGTGTGTCGATACGTCGCCGGCTATGCGCTCCCCAGCCGCCGCGCGTCGACGCTGCCTCACGCTTGGATCGCGCTCGAGGTCCCCGGCCACGGCTTCGTCGAGTTCGATCCGACGCGCGCCGAGATCGAGCCGGCGCACCTCGTCCTCGCCTGGGGCGACGGCTACGGCGACGCCGCGCCGCTCTCGGGCA
>DASYCF010000710.1:0-3965 GCA_036500365.1 Byssovorax sp. | reverse complement strand
GTCGCCGTCGTCGTCACCGCCGTGGTCGAGGTCGCGTCGGTGGTGGACGTCGTGCTCGTCGTGCTCGTCGCGTCGGTGGTCGAGGTCGGGCCCGTCGTCACGGTGCCGGTCGCGTCGTTGGTCGTGCCGGTCGTGCTCGTGGCGTGGTGGGCGCCGGAGCCGTTCGACTGCGAGCCCTTGCCGCCGGCGCCGCCTTCGCCGCCGTTCGAGCCGCTGTCGCTCGAGCTGCAGGCGAGGAGCGAGGCGACCATCCCGATCGAGAGGCAGAGGGCGCGCGTGTGCATCGTCCACATGTATCAGCCTCTTCGCGGCGACGGCCAGCCAGCCGCCCGCAGCGGCCAAGGCCCTGGATGGAAAGGATTTTCAGGCTGCGCGGAGCCCCGCGCGACGAGGTCCAGCACGAGGCTCGACCCCCCGCGCGGGTTCGGGTACTTGGGCGCGCAGTGAATCCCGTGCGAAATCTCAGCGGGGCCGCGCGCGGCCTCGTCGTCCTCGGCCCGATGCTCGCGCTGCTCGTCGGCTGCGCCGGCGGCGCGGCGGCGCTCGCCTCCACGCGCACGGACGAGGCCGACAAGTGGTACCAGCGCGCGAACGCGGCGTTCATCGTCTCCGACATCGACGACGCGCGCGACAGCGCCGACAAGGCCCTGCAGTTCTCGAAGGACGATCCCGAGACGCGCCTCCTCGCCGGCAAGATCGCCCTCGCGCGGCTCGAGTTTCCGCGGGCGCTCCAGTACCTCAAGCCCATCAAGTGCGAGACGACGAGCGACGAGCACTGCAAGAAGCTCGGCCTCGAGGCCGCGAGCCTGCGCGGCCGCGCGCACTGGTACAACGGCGAGCTCGACGCCGCCGCCGACGAGCTCGAGGCCGTGCTCAACGACCCCGACTCGAAGGACGAGTGGGCGAAGGCCGTCGCCAAGCTCGCGCGCCAGGGCCAGGGTCGGCAGCCGTTCGCGATCTCGGGCGGCCTGCTCGCCGCGACCGAGCTCATCCACGCGAGCCCCGACTACGCGTACTTCCTGATCGAGGTCGACATCGACGGCGAGCGCGCGCTCGCCCTCATCCACACTGGCAAGACCGAGGTCGCGATCGACAGCGCGACGCGCGCGGAGCCGAGCTGGGTGTCGATCCGCATCGGTGATCGCCTCGAGGTGAAGGACGTGCCCGCCGTGCCCGAGGATCTGTCCGGCCTCACGAAGGAGCTCGGCGCGCCGGTGAAGGCGCTCCTCGGCGTGAACTTCCTCCGCCACGTGAACGCGACCATCGACTACGAGGGCCACCAGTTCGTCGCGCGCTCGTACTCGCCCACGGCGCCGCCCGACGCGACGCGCCTGCCGCTCCTCTACGTGAAGGGCGGCGGCATGATCGTGCGCTCGGGCTTCGGCGGTGAGAAGGGCCCCGTCGCGTCGCTGCTCCTCAACACCGGCTCGAACTTCGCCGTCACCCTGACGCAGGCGGGCTGGAAGAAGGCCGGCATCGACGTCGACACGCTCAAGCCCGTCCCGCAGGTGCCGGACACGCGCGAGGGCACGATCGGCATGCTGCGCATCGGCGCGTTCGACGTGCCGCAGGTGCAGGGCCTCTACTCGACGCAGCAGACGCAGTTCGACGACATGGCCAAGGCGCTCGCGCCGGTCGCGTTCGACGGCGTGCTCGGCGCGGGGCTGCTGTCGCGCTTCCGCTGCACGCTCGGCGACGGCGGCCGCGTCATGTGGCTCGAGGACGCGACCGCGCTCGCCAAGGTGCTGAACGGCGGCACGCTCCCGCCGAAGGTGCGCGGCAACGCGCCCGCGCTGCCCGGCCCGGTCAACTCGTCGCAGGCGCCCGCGCCGCCGGCGAAGAAGTGACCGCGGAGCCGCAGGACGGGCTGCTCGCCGTCTACGCGGGCAGCTTCGACCCGGTGACGCACGGGCACCTCGACGTCGTCGAGCGCGCCGCGAAGCTCTTCCGCGAGGTCGTCGTCGCGATCGGCCTCCACCCGACGCGCCGCCCGCTCTTCACGTTCGAGGAGCGCGTCGAGCTCCTGCGCGACGTGACGAAGGACATCCCGAACGTGCGCATCGACTCGTTCGACGGCCTGCTCATCCAGTACTGCGAGCGCATCGGCGCGCGGTGCATCGTGCGCGGCCTGCGCGCGGTCACCGACTTCGAATACGAGCTGCAAATCGCGCACGCGAACGCCGACATGGTGCCGACCGTCGAGACCGTGTTCCTGCCGACCCGCACGAAGTACGGCTTCGTCTCCGCGTCGCTCGTGCGCGAGATCGCGAGCCACGGCGGCGACGTGACGCACTACGCGCCGGCCGTCGTCGCGACGGCGCTGCACGCGAAATTCGCGAAGCCGTAGCCCGCGCGATCAATAGCTCGCGAACGGCGTGGGCATGAAGAGCAGCACGAACAGCGCGAGCGTGATCCACGCGACGACCCTCCGCGCGGGGTGAAGCGCGCCCGGCTCGAACCGCGGGTGGTTCACGCCGCCGGACATGCGCTTCATCCCGGCGATGAGCCCCCACCACACGAGCCAGAACAGCGAGTTCGAGATCGCGGTCGAGAGCTCGCCCTCGCCGCCGTGGAGCAGGTAGCCGCCGACGAAGCGCGCGACGTTGTACGCGAACGCGACCAGGATGCCGCGGTGGATCCAGCGCGCGTAGAGGTCTTGCTTCTTGCCGAAGAGCGCGTAGGCGACGTGGCCGCCGTCGAGCTGACCGACGGGGATGAGGTTCAGCGCCGTCACGAGCAGGCCGACCCAGCCGGCCCACGCGATCGGGTTCAGGTAGACGTCGCTGCCGTCGGGGATGGGGCCGAGCACGACGCGCTTCATCAACAGGTAGAGGAGGCTCTGCCCCTCCTGGCCGCCGTGGAGCGTGAGCGCCTTCACGGGCGAGTGCGCGAGGCCGTACGCGAGCACGGGCAGCGCGACGAGCAACCCGCCGATCGGCCCCGACGCGCCGATGTCGAGCACCGCGTCACGCGACTTGATGCGGCCGCGCATCGAGATGACGGCGCCCATCGTCCCGATGAGGCTCACGAACGGGAGCGGGATGAAATACGGGAGCGACGCCTCGACCCGGTGGATGCGCGCGGCGAAGTAGTGCGAGAACTCGTGCACGACGAGGATCGCCATGAGCGGCGCCGCGTACGAGAGCCCGCGTGGCAGCGCGCGCAGCGTGGCGGCGAGGCCGGTCGGCTCCTCGCCCCCGGCGTACATCGCGCCCGTGTAGAGGACCGAAAGGAACGTCGCGACGAAGAGCGCCGCGTGCACCCAGACTCGGCGGCCGCGCGGCGCGTCGGACGGCGCGTCGTCGTCGAAGTCGTCGTCGCGCGCTCGCTCGGCGTCGTCGCGCGCTCGCTCGGGGTCGTTCGTCGGGGGCGCGGCGTCCGTGTCCACGGCGTGTTCGTCGGCGGCGCGGTCCATCGGGCGCTGCAAGCGTGGCGGCCCGCGCGCGCCGCCTCAAGCGAAAGCGTGTTAGTTCATGCGAGCCATGGCCGGCTACCGCGGTCGCTTCGCGCCGTCGCCGACGGGCGCGTTGCACCTCGGCGGCGCCGCGACCGCGCTCGTGGCCGCGGCCCGCGCGCGGGCGGCGGGCGGCGCGTTCGTCCTGCGCATGGAAGATCTGGACACGCCGCGCGTCGTCGCCGGGTCGGCCGCGGCCATCCTCGACGACCTCCGCTGGCTCGGCGTGGCGTGGAGCGAGGGCCCCGACGTCGGCGGCCCGCACGCGCCGTACGACCAGTCGAAGCGCACCCACCTCTACGAGCGCGCGCTCGAGCAGCTCGCCGCGTGCGGCGACACGTACCTCTGCGACTGCTCGCGCGCCGAGATCGCCGCCGTCGCGAGCGCGCCGCACGTCGGCGACGAGGGGCCGCGTTACCCGGGCACGTGCCGCGACCGTGATCCCGGCCGCGCGTGGAAGCGCGACCCGGCCGTGCGACTGCGCGTGCCCGACGCCGCCGTTTCGCGCGTC
>DASYCF010000709.1:0-4901 GCA_036500365.1 Byssovorax sp. | reverse complement strand
GTTCGAACGCGGTGTTCGACGAGTCCATCTCGCACCGCGTCCGCGCCACCCTCGCCGCGCTCGGGCGTACGCCCAACACCGACGCGTGGCTTCAACGGGCGCTCCATGATTCCGCATCGCGCGCTCTGGAACACCGCGGCTTTCTCGGCATGGTGTCATGGGGGGCGAAGGCTCGCGTGTTCGTCGAGGCGCTCGACCTCGGCGCGGAGTTCGACGCGCTCGTCGCGGAGTTCGAGCGGCAGCACCTCCCCCCGCGCCAGGCGTATCCGTTCGTCGTCGAGTACTACGTCGCGATCGCTCACGCTCGGATCCACCAGGCGTTGATCGCGCCTCGCGAGTCCCGTCGAGGCCCCGCCGCCGCGCTCCGGCGCGCGTCGAGCGACCTCTCCACGGCGGCGAAGATGCCGCTCTTCAAGGCACACGCGCTGCTCGCCGAGGGCACGCTCGCGTGGCTCGAAGGCGACGCCTCGAAGTCCAAGCGCCGCCTCGCCGAGGCGGAGTCCGTCGCGCAGCAGGAGACCTGCTCGTGGGTGCTGTCGTCGGTCGCGCGCGTGCGGGCGCACATGCTGCGCGAGGCGGGGCGCGCCGACGCCGCGATCGAGCAGGCGCGCATCGCCGATCTCCTCGCGCGCGAGCAGGGCGCCGTCGTCCGGGCGCGCGCCGTGCGCGAAGACTTCGCGCTGCCCGACACGAGCGCGAGCGCCACCTCGTCGCGCGGCTCGTCGGCGCACTCGTCGAGCCGGCGTCGCCAGCTGACCACGCTCATTCAAGTCGTGCGCGAGCCGAAGCCCGACTCCACCATCGGCGACCACGCCGTCAGCGTCCTCGAGGAGCTCCTCCGCGACTTCCGGGCCGAGCGCGCGCACGTCCTCTTCCGCCGCGGGACGGAGCACGAAGACCCGCTGATGGTCAGCCGGGCGCGCCTCGGCGTCGCGCCGGCCCCCGCGGCGAGCTGGCGCCACATGCTGATGCGCGCCGTGAGCGACTCCGGCGAGGCGTGGCCGCCGGACGAGATCGATCTCGCGACGCGGGGCGTGCCTCACGGCGTCGACCTCTCGCGCACGCTCGTGGTGCCGCTCCGCCTCTACGATCGCCCCGTCGGCGCCGTGAGCCTCGAGCGCGCCGCGACGGACCCGACGTTCACGCGCGAGGATCGCGAGATCCTCGTCATGCTCGCCTACCAGGTCGCCGTCGGGCTCGAGCTCGCGCACCTCGTCGCCGAGCGCGAGGAGCTCCAGTCGTCGCTCGCGCGCGCGCAGAAGATGGAGGCCGTCGGCCAGCTCGCGGGCGGCGTCGCCCACGACTTCAACAACCTCCTCGCGGCCATCCGCGGCACGGCCGAGTTCGTCCAGGAGATCGCGACGGACGACGAGGTGACGAAGGAGATGAACGTCATCTCCCAGGCGACCGAGCGCGCCGCGGCGCTCACGCGGCAGCTGCTCGAGTTCTCGCGGCACCGCTCGTCTGCGCTCGTCCCCGTCGACCTGTCGCACGCGCTCCGCGAGCTCGTCCCCGTGCTGCGCGGCGTCGCGCGCGGGCACATCCGCTTCGACGTGAGCACGACCGACGGCCTGCTCGCCGAGACGGACCGGAGCGGCTTCGATCAGGCGGTCCTCAACCTCTCGCTCAACGCGCGCGACGCGATGCCGAACGGCGGCGTCGTGAAGGTCGAGGCGGAGGCCGTCGTGCTCGAAGAGCCCGCGCTCCGCCGTGGCGCGCCGAGCGTCGGTCCGTACGTGCGCATCGAGGTGCGCGACGCCGGCGTCGGCATCCCGCCCGAGCTCATCGACCGCGTCTTCGAGCCGTTCTTCACGACGAAGCCGATGGGCCGCGGCACCGGCCTCGGCCTGGCCACCGTGTACGCCTACGCGAAGAACTCGGGCGGCTACGTCGAGATCTCGAGCGCGGTCGGCCGCGGCACCACCGTCTCGCTCTTCTTGCCGAGGACCGACCGCGAGATCGTCAAGGAGCCCGTGGCGGCCCCGCGCCCGACCGTCGCGCCCGGGGGTCACACGATCCTCGTGGTCGACGACGAGCCGATGCTCGCGCGCTCGACGCAGCGCATCCTCGAGCGCAAGGGCTACCGCGTCGTCGTCGCGTCGGGCGGCGCCGAGGCGCTCGAGATCGCCGAGGCGCGCCGCTCCGAGCTCACCGCCGCCGTCATCGACATGCTGATGCCTGGCATGGGCGGCGCCGAGCTCTGGCGGCGCATGAAGGACGCGCAGATCCCCGCGAAGGTGCTGTTCGTCTCGGGCTTCTCTCCCGAAGACGGCTCTGACATCGATCCAGAGATGTTCCTTCAAAAGCCCTTCTCGGGTGACCAGCTCGTCGCGAAGCTCCGCGGCCTGCTCGACCGCTGAGCGGCGCGGCGCACCTTCTCCTACCTATTGGGTCGCCGGGCCGAGGATGCGTGAGCTCATCCGCGGCGGAGCTACCGCCAGCCCCCAGGGCGTCAGTGGGGCATCTCGATCTTGCACATCGCGTCGCAGTTCGCCTGGCCGTCGCACTGCTCGCCGAACTGCGACTGCGTGCGATCGTCGCCGCAGTACGGCGCGAAGGTGCACGCCGTCGTGCAGATGCCGGGGCCGTAGGCCGTCGCGACGGGCTGGTTCGCCGCGCCGTTGTCGCACGCCTCGGGTCCGTTCTTGATGCCGTCGCCGCAGTAGCCCGGGAGGGTGCAGTTCGGGTTGCACGTGCCGTAGGCGCCGTTGTTGACGCCGTTGTCGCACGCCTCGCCCGGGTCCTTGACGCCGTTGCCGCACTTGAAGCGACAGTGCACGTCGCACTTGTCGTTCGCGGTGCCGTTGGCCGCGCCGTCGTCGCACTGCTCGCCGGCGTCGAGGTGGCCGTTGCCGCACGTGACGAGCGGCACGAAGTTCTTGCAATCGGTCGTGCACGAGCCGGGGAGGCCGCTGTTCACGCCGTCGTCGCACGTCTCGCCGAACGCGCCGTCGACCTGGTGATCACCGCAGAACGGCGCCGGCGTGCAGTGGTTCGTGCACTTGTTCCTGCCGTACGCGCTCGCGCTGTTCGCGCTGCCCTGATCGCACGTCTCCTGCGGCGCCTGCACCGTGCCGTCGCCGCAGTAGCCGGCGAAGGTGCAGTTCGGGTTGCACGTGCCGTACGAGCCGTCGTTCAGGCCGTCGTCGCACTGCTCGGTTCCGTTCTTGATGCCGTCGCCGCAGTCGGGGCCGAGCGTGCAGTCGGGGTTGCACTTGCCGTATCCACCGGTGTTGTTCGCGGCGCCGTCGTCGCACGCCTCGCCCGGGTCGAGCACGCCGTCGCCGCACTTGAGCGTGCAGTCGGCGTTGCACCTGCTGCCCGAAGAGCCGTTGTTCACGCCGTCGTCGCACTGCTCGCCGTTCGCGGCCTGGAGCACGCCGTCGCCGCAGCGGGGGCCGAGGGTGCAGCTCGCGGTGCAGTGGCCGTAGCCGCTGCCGTTCGCCATGCCCTCGTCGCACGACTCGCCGTTCGAGATCACGCCGTCACCGCAGTAGGGCGCGAACTTGCAGCCGGGGCCGCAGACCTTGCTCGTGCCGCCGTACGTGGTCGCGTTCGTGCCGTCGTCGCACTCCTCGCCAGAGGCGGCCTGCACGACCGCGTCGCCGCAGAACGGACCGCGCGCCATGCAGCCAGGCTCGCAGCCGCCGTACGCGCCGTTGTTCGTGCCGTCGTCGCAGACCTCGTTGCCGGCGACGATGCCGTCGCCGCAGATCGTGTGGCACTGGCTCACGGTGTGCGTGAAGCCGCTGAGCGTGACCTGGTAGTTCGAGCCGCACGTGTGGCGCTCGGCCTGGAAGAGGTCAATCGAGTACATCCCGCCGTTCGCGAGGCCGAGCGCCGTCGCCTCGGCGGCGTTCAGCGTGACGCTGCCCGACGCCGGCGGGTGGAGGCCGCCGAGGTCGAGCGCGAGCTTGCCGTTGATGAAGACCCACACGTCGTCATCGCCCGAGAACGAGAACACCGGCGCGCTGGCGTTCGAATACGTGAACGGATAGTGGAGCTCGCTTGTGAACGAGAAGTTCGAGTTCGCGATGGCCCCTCCGCAGCTCGCCGTCACCTGGGGGCTCGCCCCGGCGTTCCAGCCGAGCTGGTCGATCGGGAAGAACGCGTTCGACGAGAACTGGTAGACGTTCGACGAGATCGCCCCGAGCGTGAGCGTCGTCGGGTTGCCGAGCTTGTCGAGGAAGACGAGCTTGTCGAAGGGGTTCGTCGACCCAACGCCGTTGCAGCCCGTCTGGTGGTACCACCAGCAAAAATCGACCGCGCCCGTGAGCTGCGTGCTGCCCGGGTCCTGGCTGCCGGCCGCGGCCGTGTTCGACTTCCAGACGGGCTCGCCGTCGGCGCCGAGCGCGCTCTGGACGAGGCCGAGCTCCGGCCCGCCACCGCTGAAGTGCTCGAAGTCGGGGTGACCCTGCCCGGGCACGGTCGTGCCGTTGTAGAGCATGTCGCGGTACAGGATCGGAATGGTGACCGAGCCCGCCGGCGCCTGGTTCACGGCGGGGCACACCCAACCCGCTTCGATCGTGCACGTCGGCGAGCAGCCGTCGCCCGCGTTCGTGTTGCCGTCGTCGCAGGCCTCTTGCGGGAACTTGAGGCCGTCGCCGCAGACGGCCGTGCACGTGCCGCCGGCGCAGTGCGGCTCGAGGGTGCAGGTCGCGCTGCAGCCGTCGTTGCTCGTGTTGTTGCCGTCGTCGCACTGCTCGTTGCCGGCGAGGATGCCGTCGCCGCAGCGCTTCGCGATGCACTTGGCGTCCGGGGTCGGGCACTGCCAACCAGGCTCGAGCTGGCACGTCGACGAGCAGCCGTCGCCGCTCACCGCGTTGCCGTCGTCGCACTGCTCGTTGCCGGCGACCTTGCCGTCACCGCACTTCACCGTCGAGATGCACGGCTGGCCCGGC
>DASYCF010000708.1:0-4568 GCA_036500365.1 Byssovorax sp. | reverse complement strand
GCCGTCGCCGGGCCTGGGTGAGCGGCCGGGCCAGGCGCAGGCGCCGCGACGAGGGCAGGGGCCGGCGCCGCCTCGACCGCAGCAGGCACCGGCCGGAGGCGCTCGGGCCCGATCTCTTGATCGTAGTCGGGGCCGAACGTGGGGAAGCGCACCAACATGTGATCGACGCTCGCGAGCGCGATGATCTTGCCGGGGAACACGTGACCGTTGATGTCGACGCCGACGGGCTCGCCGACCGGGTGCGTGACGACGCCCGCGTACGGCCGGCGCAGGCGATCGGGCCCGACGACCTCGCCCACCTCGGGGCCGTAGCCGTCGTAGTGAACGCGCCAGTGCAGGGGGTCGACCTGCGCGGCGACCTCGGCGAGGGCGACGCGGTTCGCCATCTGCACGAGGACCTTCTCGCCGACGGGGAAGGTGGGCATCACCGCGCGGACGCGGTCGGTCCCGACTACCTCGTCCCACTCGGCGCCGAATCCTTCGTAGTGGATCTTCCACTTGCCCGCGTTCGACACGAGCACGGTCGCCGGGAACCACTTGCCGAAGCGCTGCACCTCGACGCGCGCGCCGACCGGGAAATCGAGCGTGGCGGCCGGCGCGGCGGGCGCCGGGGCCTCCTCGGCGCGCGGCGCACAGGCGGCGGTCCCGAGCGCGGTGAAGAGGCCGAGGGTGATGACGGTGACCCGCGCGGTGCGGCGGGCGACGCTGCGTTCCGACATGGCGCGGCAGCATACTCCACGGCTTTCGACGGGGCCGCGTCTTTGACGATCGCGTCGATCCCGAGCTCGCCGACTCGTGATACGAAAGGCGCGAGCCCGCGCTTCTATGGATCAGCCCATCCCGTCTCCGGCTCCGAGCGACGACGAAGAGGTGAGCTGGGCGCTCTCGACCGCCACGGCGCTCTGGAGCCGCGGCGAGCGGGCGGAGGCGCTCAAGTGGCTGCGGCGCGCCGCCGAGCACGCGTCCGACGCGAACCTCGACACGCGCGCGCTCGAGCTCTTCAAGGCCGCGGCCGACGTGAGCACGCGCCTCAGCGCGCTCCCGCCTCCACCGGCCACACCCTCGAGCCCGCCGCCTGGGCGCGCGTCGAGCCTGCCGTCACCGCCCGCGCGCGGCTCGAGCTTCCCGGCGCCGCCCGTCCGCGCTTCGAGCGCGCCGTCGGCGCCGGCCCAGAGCGCGACCCCGCCGTCGCCGCCTGCGCGCGGGTCGAGCCTGCCGTCGCCGCCCGTGCGCGGGTCGAGCGTGCCGGCCGCGCCGCCGGTCGGCGGCCGGTCGAGGACCGCCGTCTACGTCGTCCCGTCGAGCGGGCCTGTGTCGTCGGGCGCGGCCACCGTCGCGGCGCCCCCGCCGCCCGTCCCACCGGTGCCTGGAGCCGCTTCCGCGGCGCCAATTCGCAGCGCGCCGCCGCTCGCCGCGCGCGGTCCCTCACGACCTGCGCCGACCGAGGGCGTCGCGGCGACGCTCGCCTCCGCGCCGGCGGGCTTCGCTCGGTCGACCGTGCCATCACCCGAGCCAGCGCCGGTCGCGCCGAAGCAGGCGAGCGGTCGCGCGTCGTCTCCTGCGCTCGATGCCGGACCCCAGTCGACGGGCCGCGCCCGCAGCCGGACGCGCCGCGGCACCGACACGGGCCGTCGCCGCACGATCGAGGCCGAGCCCACGCCAGCCCTCCGCGCGAGCGCGACCAAGCCGAAGGACGCGCCGATCGGCCGTCGCCCCGCCGGAGGCAAGGGCGACGCCGCGCCCGAGCCGCGCGCGGGCGGCATGTTCCCCGACGACGAGATCACGCAGACGCACGCGTTCACGAACGTCGAGATCCGCGAGATGCTCCCGCCCGAGCCGAGCGTCGTCGACGAGCTCACGCCGAAGCTCGCGCCCAGCAGGCGCGACGCCGCAAGCGCGACCGGCCAGCGCGCGCTCCGTCCGCTCGACGACCTCGACGAGGACACGCGCGTCCTCGACGGGAAGGGCAAGCGCGGCTTCGACAACGAGTTCGACGAGGCGATCGACGGCGTGACGGGCGCCGGCATCCCCGCGATGCCGCTCGACGACGCGATGGCCTCGACCGAGCCCGATCGCCGCAGCAAGCCCGGTGGCGCGCCGTCGTCGGTCGATCCGCAGGCGTCGACCGAGCGCGGCGGGCGACCGGCGACGGAGCCGGCGCGGGACGGCGACCTCGTCGAGCTCAAGTCGATCCTGCCAGCCGTGCGCGTCGCGCTGCTGCCGGGAGCGACGCGCGGTGAGCTCCGCGCCATCGCCCTCGCGGACGGCGCGCACCCGCCCGCCGGCGCCGCGCACGTCATCCTCGTGCCCCTCACGGTCGCCGACGGCGTGGCCGTCGCGCGGATGCTCGGCAAGAGCTAGATCGAACACGACAGGAGCCTCGCATGTCCGACCGCGACGACGACCGCACCCCCCCGAAGCGCGTGCGCATCTCCGGCCTCCAGGAGACGCAGATCAAGCGCCTGCTCGAGATCGACGCGGCCTGCGCCGCGCAGTATCACGAGCTCGGCTTCGACGCGGCCGAGGTGCCGGTGCGCGTGCAGAGCGACCTCGTGAAGCTCGCGCGCGAGCACAGCGTGAAGGTCGCCGAGGCGGACTGGATCGCCGCGGGCATGCTCGCGTGGCGCGACGAGGCGCCCGGCGTCGCGTACCTCGCCGACGTGCAGGTGGACCCGGCCTATCAGCGCTTCGGCATCGCGACCAAGCTGCTCGAGGCGATGTTCGAAGAGGCGCGCGCGCTCCACCTGCGCGAGGTGGTGGTGCGCTGCTGGGAGCGCGCGGCCTGGGCCATGGCGTTCTACAAGCACGCGGGCTTCCAGCCGATCGGCGCGGACGCGCCGACGCGCGTCGCGACGTGGGCCGACGAGGAGCGCGCGCACCCGCTCACGCGGCCCGGCGAGGTCGCGATGTGGCTGACGATCCCGCAGCCCGAGCCCGAAGAAGAAGAGCGCCTCTCGGACGCCTGATGCAAAGGAAGCCGGCCGAGCTCACCGCGTTCGCCGCCCTGCTCGCGCTCGGCGTCGCGGCGGCGGGCGCGTGCAACGCCGTGACGGGCGCGGGCGATCTGCACGTGGGCGAGGCCGCGGATCGCGCATAAGAGACATTATGTCAACTCAAGCAGCCAGCGCGAAGAGCAGCGCGAAGAGACAGCCACGCGGCCGACCTCAGTACCAGCCCGAGGCGGCGCGCGTGCACGATCGATGGACTGCACGCGACGCGCCACGCGCGCGGTCGGAGACTCTGCGCGATCCGGCGTCGCCGTCAGCGCACGAACGCCACACCGTCGGCGCGGCGATGCGGCGAGGCTGCAGCTACTCGGCCTTGACGCCGAACGGGATGTTCGGCGGCGGCGTCACGTAGATGCCGAGGAGCTGCCCGCCGTTCGACATCACGTAGGCGCGCCGACCGAACGCCGCCGCCGACATCGCGAAGCCGCTGCCCGTCTCGATGCCGTCGATGAGCGCGCCGTCGGTCGGTGAGAACAGGAAGAGGCCATAGCGCGTCGACGTGACCAGCAGCGCGCCCTCGATGACGGCCGGCATGCCGATGCCGCCCTCGGGCAGCTTGCGCCGCCACACCGTGTGGCCGTCTTGGGGGTCGATGCCCCAGAGGCCGGTCGCCGCGGACGCGACGACGAGGAGCTTCTTCGCGGGCGTCTCGGGACCGGCGCCGTCGCGCGCGGGGTGCGCCGCCTGCCGCCAGAGGATCATCTCGGTCGCGCCGATCGCCTTGTCGTTGCGCCAGACGTGCGCGCCGTTCTCGGCGTCGAGCGCGAACACGCCCGCGCCGTAGCTCGCGACGAAGACGACCGGGCCCGCCTTGATGGTGTCGAAGATCGGCGTCGTGTCGCAGTCGAGGTACTTCGGCACCTCGCCGCCGTTCGACTGCTCGGCCTCGGCCGCGAGGTCGACGCTCGGCCAGAGCTCGGCGCCGTCGCTCTGCGCGTACGCCATCACGACGCCGTCGGAGAACGCGGTGAACACCTTGTCTTGCCCGAGCGCGGCGCCGGCGTACCCTGCCACCTCCATGCCGAAGGCCGGCGTGCGGTGCTGGTGCCACTTGAGCTTGCCGCTCGATGCGTCGATCGAGATCAGCGTGTCGTTCGCGTTGACGAGGTAGAGCGTCTTGCCGTCGAGCACGGGGCGGCGCGACACCTCGGCGGCGGTGTTGAAGCGCCAGAGGAGGCCGCCGTCGGCCGCGCGCACCTTGTAGAGCGCGCCGTCGTTCGAGCCGAAATAGACGACGTCCTCACGCCGATCGTAGAGCGGCTCGCTCTGCACGGACCCGCGCGTCTCGAAGCGCCAGGCGGTCGTCAGATCCTCGGCGTGGAGCGCGTAGAGGCCGTTGTCGCTCGAGCCGACGAACACGCGGCGGTGCACGGGGTCGATCTCGGGCTTGCCGCGCTCGTAGCGCTCGCCGTTGACGCGCGTCTCGCCGGTGAGCTCACGCCGCGCGAGGATGTCCAGCGCGCCGCCTGGGTGCGTGTACCAGAGCGGCACCTCGGGCGCGGCTCCGGCGCGCAGGCTGTCACAGCCGAGCCCCGTCACCGCGAGCAAGGGCAGCGCCGC
>DASYCF010000707.1:0-4575 GCA_036500365.1 Byssovorax sp. | reverse complement strand
GAGCGAGCGCCGCCGTCGTCGCCATCGCGCTCGTCGCGACGATCGCCGCGTTCCAGGCGGCGGCGGCGCGCGTCTTGTCACCCGCGTGGCTCGTGGCGGCGCCGCTCGCGCTGCTCGTCCACGCGTACCTTCGCTCGGGTCGCGCTCGCTCGAGGGCAGCGTGAGCGCGTTCGTCCTCGAGCTCCCCGAGCGCTCGTTCTGCGTCCTCGTCCATGGCGGCGCCGGCGACGTCGCCGAGAGCCGCCGCGAACGCCACGTGGAGGGGTGCGCGCGCGCCGCCGCGGTCGGCCGCGCCGTCCTCGCAGGCGGCGGCGCCGCGCTCGACGCCGTCGAGGCGGCCGTGCGCGCGCTCGAGGACGACCCCGTGTTCAACGCAGGGACGGGCGCGTGCCTCACGTCCGAGGGCGAGGTCGAGCACGACGCGTCGATCATGAGCGGCGCGGACCTCCGCGCCGGCGCCGTGTGCGCGCTCCGCGGGTTCGCTGCGCCGGTGTCGATCGCGCGCGCCGCGCTCGAGGACGGGAGGCACGTGCTCTACGCCGCCGAGGGCGCGCGCGCGTTCGCCCTCTCGCGCGGGTTCCAAGAGGCGCCCGCGGGCTCGCTCGTGACGGACGCGGCGCGCGACGCGCTCGAGCTCGCGAGGCGAGCCGGCGCCGCCCTCGGCTGGGCGGGCGGCACCGTCGGCGCGGTCGCGCGCGACGGCGCGGGCCACGTCGCCGCGGCCACGAGCACGGGAGGCGTCACCAACAAGCGACCCGGGCGCGTCGGCGACTCTCCCATCGTCGGCGCAGGCAACTACGCGGACGACGCGTCGGGCGCCGTGTCGACGACGGGCCACGGCGAAGGGATGATGCGGCTCGTCGTCGCGCACTCGATCACGGAGGCGCTCGCCGCCGGCGCGTCGCCGGGCGCAGCAGCCGGCGCGGCGCTCGATCGGCTCGCCGCGCGCATCGGCTCGACGGGCGGCGCGATCGTGATCTCGGCGCGCGGCGCGCTCGGCCTCGCCCGCACGACGCGCACGATGTCGTGGGCCGCCGCCGGCGCCTCGATCGACGAGCGCGGCGTGTAGCGGCGGGCGATCGAGCCGTGCTACAGGCGCCGCGATGAGCGATTCGAACCGCGCCCTCGGCCGCGCCTGGCTCGCCGCGTTCAACGACGGCGACCTCGATCGGCTCGTCGGGCTCTACGCGGAGCAAGCGACGCACACCTCGCCGAAGCTCCGCGCGCGCGAGCCGTCGACGAACGGGCGCATCACCGGCCGCGCCGCGCTCCGGGCATGGTGGGCCGACGCGTTCGCTCGCCTGCCCGGCCTCCGCTACGACGAGCTCACCGTGACCGCGGACGACGCGCGCGTCTTCCTCGAGTACGAGCGCCGCGCGCCGGACGAGCCGCCGTACGTCGTCGCCGAGGTGTTCGACGTCGAGGCTGGTCGCATCGTCGCCTCGCGCGTGTACCACGGCTGACGCACCTGCTCAGTTCAGCGTCGCGCCCGGGAGGGAGAAGTAGATCGCGCGCTCGGCAGCGCAGCCGCGGCAGCGCAGGTGCGCCACGCGCAGGCGCGCGCCGCCGTGCGTCTCCGCGGCGTGATCGAAGAGCTCGGTCGGGCTCGCGCAGCGCAGGCAGACGACGCCGCGCGCGTGCACCTCGACCTCGCTCGGCGACTGGATCGCGATCGGTCGATCCGGCGCGCCGCCGCGTTCGAACGCAGCGACCCGCGCGAGATCGCGGCCGAAGCGTTCGGCGTCGCGCGCCTGCTCGCGGCGCTGGGCGCGCCCGGTCTTCGGCTTCTTCGCCACGCAGCTCAACCTACAACACGCGCGCGAGATCGCACGCGCTCGCCTCGTCCAGGATGGCCGACCACGGATCGCCGAGGCGCGCGAGCCGCGCTCGGGAGGCGCCGACGACGAAGTCCTGCGTGTCGACGCCGCGCGCGATCTCGCTCCACGCGACGGGCGTCGACACGGTCGCGCGGAGGACCGCGCGCGCGGACCACGGGCTCGCGATGGCGCGGCCGAGCGGCACGGCGGCGACGCAGACGCGGCCTCGCGCGCGCTCCGCCGAGAAGACGTGCGGCGACCGCGCCGCGAGCGCCGCTGCCGTCGCGCGGGTGAACCGGTCGACGTCCGCCGCGGCGGCAGTTCGACCTACGGGCGCGGCGACGTGCAGGCCGCGCGAGCCCGACGTCTTCACGAACGCGACGAGGCCGAGCGCCTCGAGCGACGCGCGCGCCGCGAGCGCGGCCTCGCACGCGGCCGACATCGGCGTCCCCTCGCCGGGCTCGAGGTCGAGCAGCACGAGGTTCGGACCGCGCGCGGGCGCCGCCGTCGTGGCGGCGATCTCGATCGCGCCGTGCTCGACGGCCCACGCGATGGCGGCCGCGCCGTCGAGCTCGATCGCAAAGCCGGCGCCGTCGTGGGTGAAGCGAAGCCAGTCCGGCGCGCCGAACGGGGCGCGCTTCAGGAACGAGAAGCCGCCTCCCGGTCCGCGCGGCCAGCGCTGCACGTGCGCGCGGAGCCCAGCGACGTGCGGCGCCATCCACGGCGCGACGTCGACGTAGTGCTCGACGAGCGCGCGCTTCGTGACGCCTGCTCCCGCGAACACGAGCGCGTCCGGCGCCGTGAGCGCGACGACTCGCCCGTCGATCTCGAGGTCTTCGTGGCCCGCGGCAGCGGCGCCGTCGCGATGGGGCGCGGGCCGCGCCGCGGTCACGCGCGCTTGCCGCGCGGCGCCTTCTTGATCGGCGCGTCGAACGGGAGGCTCATCTGTGCGAGCGGGCGCGCGCCCGTCGACGGGCCGCCCGCGTGCTCGAACAGCGCCTGCTCGCGCGCGATGTCGGCCTCGATGACGTCCTGGTTGTCGTACGCGAACGAGAGCGCGTCGAGGATGCGCGCGGCGCCGAGGTTCGGGTAGCGCTTGACCAAGGTCTCGACCGAGGCGCCGCCGCGGTGCCAGATCCAGAGCCTGCGCACGGGGACGCGCGAGCCGGCGACGTGGGGGCTCCCGCCGAGGACGGCGATGTCGCTCCGGACGTGCGGGTGAGGAACGCGGACGCGCGGCAGCGCGGGCTCGGCGGACATCGCGCCGCGAGCTTAGTCGATCGGCGCGTCTCGGGAAGGGCGGCCGCGCGAGAAACCGACCCGCGGTTCGTCCGTTCCTCGATGACGCGGCGGGTGCGCCGCGCGTACCCTCGGCCGCAACACGAACACAGGAGGACGCCGCATGAGCGAGATGGCGATGGGGATGATCGGGCTCGGGGTGATGGGCCGGAACCTGTCCCTCAACATGGAGGAGCACGGCTTCAGCGTCTCCGCGTACGACGCGTGGCCCGACCCCGTGGACCGCTTCGTGGCCGAGGCGAAGGGCAAGCAGATCGCCGGTTTCAAGGACCTGGCCACGTTCGTGAAGAGCCTGCGCAGGCCCCGCCGCATCATCATGCTCGTGAAGGCCGGCGAGGTCGTCGAGGAGACCATCGCGAAGCTCCGCCCGCTGCTCGAGCCTGGCGACCTGCTCGTCGACGCCGGCAACGAGTTCTACAAGAACACCGAGCGCCGCGCCGTCGAGCTCGAGAAGGCGCAGCTGCGCTACTTCGGCATGGGCGTCTCCGGCGGCGAGATGGGCGCGCGCCACGGCCCGTCGATGATGCCCGGCGGCGACAAGGCCGCGTACGAGGAGCTCGCCCCCGTCCTCACGAAGATCGCCGCCCAGGTGCCCGACGGCCCGTGCGTCACGTACATCGGCCCCGGCGGCGCGGGCCACTACGTGAAGATGGTCCACAACGGCATCGAGTACGGCGACATGCAGCTCATCGCCGAGGCGTACGACGTCCTCAAGACGATCGGCGGCCTCTCGAACGACGAGCTGGCGGACGTGTTCGATCAGTGGAACCGCGTCGAGCTCGAGAGCTACCTCATCGAGATCACCGCCAAGATCTTCCGCAAGGACGACCCCGACGGCGGCGGTCGCCTCCTCGATCACATCCTCGACGCGACCGGCATGAAGGGCACCGGCAAGTGGACGGTCGAGGACGCGGCCGAGCTCGCCGTGCCGCTCACGACCATCGCGACCTCGCTCGAGGCGCGCGTCCTCGCCGGCATGAAGGCCGAGCGCGTGAAGGCGTCGAAGCTCCTCGCCGGACCCGTCCCCGGCCCGGCCAAGGGCGTCGACAAGAAGCAGCTGATCGAGGACGTGCGCCACGCGCTCTACGCCGCGAAGGCGTGCAGCTACGCGCAGGGCATGAACCTCCTCCGCGTCGCGAGCGAGGCGCACAAGTGGGACCTCAAGCTCGGCGAGCTCGCGCGCATCTGGCAGGGCGGCTGCATCATCCGCGCACAGTTCCTCGGCCGCATCAAGGCCGCCTTCGACAAGGACGCGGGCCTCACGAACCTGCTGCTCGATCCGTCGTTCACGACCGAGCTCGCGAGCCGTCAGGACGGCTGGCGCCGCGTCGCCGCCCTCGCCGTGACGAACGGTCTGCCGCTCATCTCGACGAACGGCTCGCTCGCCTACTACGACTCGTACCGCCGCGAGCGCCTCCCCGCGAACCTCACGCAGGCCCAGCGCGACTTCTTCGGCGCC
>DASYCF010000706.1:0-2248 GCA_036500365.1 Byssovorax sp. | reverse complement strand
GCCGCCGCGGGCGCGGCTTGCCACGACTCGCCCGCGCCGAGCGACCGCGCGACGCCGTGATCTCGCTCGACGATCTCGACGCGACCACGCTCGACGTCGACCGAGACGCGATCGGCGTCGGCGTCGCGGCGCACGGTGAAGCGCGTGCCGACCACGCGCACGTCGTAGCGGCCGGCGCCGACGACCCAGGTACGGCCTTCGACGTGCGTGACGTCGAGCGTCGCCTCGCCGCGCTCGAGCTCCAAGTCGACGCGCATCGGGCTCCAGCGGACCACGCGGAGGAGCGTCGCGTCGGACACGACCACGGCTGATCCGTCGGGCAAGCGCAGCGTTTGCCCGGCGCCGTGCCCCTCGATCGACGTCCCCTCGAACGTCGCCACCTCGCCGCCGCGTCGCGACACGACGACCCCGATCAAGAGCGCGATGCATGCCGCGGCCACGAGCGCCACGCGGGCGAGCGCGAGGCTTCGCCGCGGCGGCGCGAGCCGGGGGGCGACGCGCCGCCACTGTCGCGACGTGCGCGCGCCGTCGTCGGGGGCGTCGACGTACGCGCCGGGCGCGCCTTCGCGCGGGTCCGCGCTCACGACGCGCCTCGCTCTCGCCGGCCGCGCTTGCTCACCGGCGCGCCGTACGAGCGCTCGAGCGTCGCCTCGGCGGCGCTGATCTTGCGCTTCACCGTCGCGAGCGAGCAGCCGACGACCCGCGCGACCTCCTCGAGCGGCAGGCCCTCGACGCGGCGCAGCAGCAACGCGACGCGCTCGTCGGTCGGGAGCTGCTCGACGATCGCATAGACGGCGGTCAGCTCGGCGATCACCTCGGCGGGCGCCGAGCGCGACACGAACGCGCTCACGTCGAGCGGCTCCGCGGCGGGCAAGAGCCCGATGCGACGCGCGATGCGCCTGCGCCGCAGCACGCGCCGCACTCGGTGCACGAGGATCCCGGCGAGGAAGCCGCCGAACGCCTCCGGATCGAGGAGCGTGTGCAGGCGGTCGAGCGCGATGACGTACGCGTCCTGCACGACGTCGTCGACCTCGTTGTCGCGGCCGAGCAGGCGGAGGGCGAGCCCGGTCGCCGAGCGCGCATGCCGCCGAAACAGCGCCTCGCGCGCTCGCATGTCGCCGGCGAGCGCCGCCTCGACGAGCGCCGTGTCGGTCGCCGCAGCGCGGACCGGGAGCTCGACGACGGTGCCCATGACGCAGAGGGGGTGCCGCGAGCGCGGCGCCGTGGCTCATCCTCGCACGCCGCGCGCGCACCAGCTCGAAAAGACGAGGCCGTGAGCCACTCCCCCCGCTCGAGGAACTCTCCGGTCGAGGTCCCATGCGCGCTCTCACGAAGCTCCTCCTCTGCGTCGCCATCGCGACGCCTGCGGTGACCGCGATCGCCGCCGCCGGCTGCGGCGGCGCCGACTCCGCCGCGACGGCCGGCCTCGGAGGCGGCGGGGCGTCGGGCCACGGCCACACGACGGGCACCCACGCGGGCGCCGGCTCCCAGACCTCGACGACCGGCGCGCACGCCGGCGGCGCGACGTCGACGAGCACGAGCACGAGCACGAGCACGAGCGCTGGCGGGGGGAGCCCGTTCGGCGACGGCGGCACGTGCGCCGCGCTCGGCTCCGCGTGCACGACGGGCGCGGAGTGCTGTTCGAACCTCTGCACGGGCGGCGCGTGCAGCTTCCCCGCGTGCACGTCCGACGGCGCGGCGTGCGCCGTCGACGGCGACTGCTGCGGCGGGACGTGCGCGGGCGGCTCGTGCATGGCGCTCAACGGCTCGTGCAGCACCCTCGGCAACGCCTGCGCCGCGGACGGCGACTGCTGCTCGGGCCGGTGCGCCGGCGGCGTCTGCTCCGTCTCGAGCTTCTGCGGCCAGAACGGCGACGTGTGCGCGACCGCGACGGACTGCTGCGGCGGCGTGTGCAGCGCGACGAACGGCGGCTTCGGCACGTGCAGCCAGGTCGGCTCCGGCGCGGCGAACTGCACCCAGGTCGACGGCATGCTCTGCGACCAAGGCGCCGCGGCGGACGCCGGCCCTCCTTCGTGCGGCGGCGCGTGCTGCAGCCGACTCTGCGCCCCGTACGGGCCCACGGGCGTGTTCGTGTGCCAGCCCGCGAGCGGCTGCCACGTCGTCGGAGATCTGTGCACGCAAGACAGCGACTGCTGCGGCTCCGCAGGCCTCCCCGGCGGCTCGGGTCACCCCGTCACGTGCGACATCACGGCGCCGAACGTGGTCGGCACGTGCAGGAACCCGATGG
>DASYCF010000705.1:0-2882 GCA_036500365.1 Byssovorax sp. | reverse complement strand
TCCCGTCGGCCACGATCACCTGGCCGGCGTGCAGCGAATTGCCGATGCCCACGCCGCCGCCGTGATGGAACGACACCCACGACGCGCCGCTGGCCACGTTGAGCAACGCGTTCAAGATGGGCCAGTCGGCGATCGCGTCGCTGCCGTCGCGCATCGCTTCCGTTTCGCGGAACGGCGACGCGACGCTCCCGGTGTCGAGATGGTCGCGGCCAATCACGATCGGCGCCGAGATCTCGCCGTTGGCAACGAGATCGTTGAGCGCCACGCCGAACCGGGCGCGCGCGCCCTGGCCTAACCAACAGATGCGCGCCGGCAGTCCCTGGAACTGGACCTTCTCGCGCGCCAGCGTGATCCACCGCACCAGGTGCTCGTCGTCGGGGAACAACTCGAGCACGAGGTCGTCGGTGCGGGCGATGTCCTTGGGGTCGCCCGAGAGCGCGACCCAGCGGAACGGCCCTTTACCCTCGCAGAAGAGCGGCCGCACGTACGCGGGCACGAAGCCCACGATGTCGAACGCGCGCTCGCAACCCGCCTCCTTCGCGCACGTGCGCACGTTGTTGCCGTAGTCGAAGACCTCCGCTCCGGCCTTCTGCATGGCGAGCATCGCCTCGACCTCGACGCGCATGCCCTGCTTCGCGCGCTCGATGTACGCCTTGGGATCCGTCGCGCGGAGCTCCGCCGCCTCGCCGAGCGAGAGGCCCTGCGGGATGTAGCCGACGAGCGGATCGTGCGCGGCCGTCTGCTCGGTGACGAGATCGGGGACGACGCCGCGGCGCACGAGCTCGGGGTACACGTCGGCCGCGTTCGCGCACATCGCGACGGAGACGGGCTGACCGCTTGCGGCGCTGTCGCGCACGCGATCGAGCGCGCGGTCGAGGTCATCGATGCGCTCGTCGACGTACTTCGTCGCGAGGCGCTTCTCGATGCGCGCGGGATCGACCTCGACGCCGAGGCAGGCGAGGCCGGCCATCGTCGCCGCGAGCGGCTGCGCGCCGCCCATGCCGCCGAGGCCCGCGGTGAGCACCCACTGCCCGGTCGACTTGCCGGTGCGCGCCGCGTGCGCCTTGCGCGCGGCGACGAAGGTCTCGAACGTGCCCTGCACGATGCCCTGCGAGCCGATGTAGATCCACGAGCCCGCGGTCATCTGCCCGTACATCGTGAGGCCGAGCGCCTCGAGCCGGCGGAACTCGTCGAACGTGGCGAAGCGGCCGACGAGGTTCGAGTTCGCGAGGAGCACGCGCGGCGCGTCCGCGTGAGTTCGAAACTTGCCGACGGCCTTGCCGCTCTGGATGAGCAACGTCTCGTCGTCCTCGAGCGCCTCGAGCTCGCGCACGATGACGTCGAACGCGGCCCACGAGCGCGCGGCCTTGCCCGTGCCGCCGTACACGACGAGATCGTCGGGGCGCTCGGCGACCTCGGCGTCGAGGTTGTTGTGCAGCATGCGGAGCGCCGCCTCCTGCACCCAACCCTTGCACCGCAGCGTGGTCCCGCGCGGCGCCCGCACCGGCCGCGGCCCGCTGATTCCATGTCCAGAGTCGTGAGCCATGCGCGGTTCGTAGTACGGCGCGCCCGCAACTTCCACCGGGCGCGCTACTTGGCGGCGGGGCGCACGACCACGTCGCCGAGCTTCAGCGACTCGAGCTGCGCCTTGACGACCTTCGCGTCGCCGACGAGGACGACGTGCTGCGCGATCGGCACGAGGTGCGCCTTCGCGGCGCGCTGCACGTCCTCGCGCGTGATCTTCGCCCAGCGGGCGGGGCGCGTCGCGAACTCGTCGAGCGGGAGGCCGTATACGGAGAGCGCGGCGAGCGTGGCGGCCGTGGCCGAGACGGTTTCGAAGCGCGCGGGGAGCTGCTTGATGAGGTGCGCCTTCGCGTCGGCGAGCTCCTCTTCGCTGACGGGCTCGTCGCGGATTCGCGCGAGCTCCTTCATGATCTCGGCGACCGCCTCGCCCGTGTGCTCGCGCACGATCTCGCCGCTGATGGCGAACGGCCCCGCGTGATGGCGCATGTCGAAGCTCGAGAAGGCGCCGTACGTGTACGCGTGCGCCTCGCGCAGGTTCATGTTGATCCGAGCGGAGAACTGCCCGCCGAGGATCGTGTTCATGATCGTGATCGCGTCGAAGTCGGGCGACCTTCGCGGCACGCCGACCTCGACCACGCTGAGCGACGACTGCGTCGCGCCCGGTCGATCGACGATGAGGATCTTCGGCGCGCCGCCGTGCGCGGCGCCGGTGAGCGTGTCGACGGCCGTCGCCGTGTGCGGACCCTTCCACTTGCCGAACGCCTTCTCCACGGCGGCGACGGCGGTCGCCTTGTCGAGGTCGCCGGCGAGCGCGATCGTGACGTGATCCGGCGTGAAGCGCATCGCATGGAACGCGGCGAGGTCCTTCGCTGCGATCTTCTTGAGCGCGGCCTCGTCGCCGAGGAGCGGGGACGCGTACGCGCTGCCCGCGGGATAGAGCAGCTCCGCGATCGTGTTCGAGAGGATCGTGCGCGGACGGTCCTTTTGCTGCGCGAGCGCCGTCAGCCTGCGCGAGCGCTCGCGCTCGATCTCGTCCTTCGCGAACGCCGGATGCTCTGCGACGTCGGCGACGATCGCGAGCAGCTCGCCGAGGTGCGGCGTCAGGCACTTGCTCGAGATCTGCACGGAGTCGAAGTCGGTCGACGCATCGGCCGAGGCGCCGATCGCGGCGAGCTCGTCGGAGAGCGCGATCGCCGAGCGCGTCTTGGTGCCGCGCATGAGCATCGCCCCGGCGAACGAGCCGACGCCGGGCGCCGCCTCCTCCGCGCCGCGATCGACGGCGAGATCGACGGCGACGATCGGCAGGCCGCGCTGCTCGACGACGAGCACGCGGATGCCGTTGGCGAGGCGCGCCTCCT
>DASYCF010000704.1:0-1548 GCA_036500365.1 Byssovorax sp. | reverse complement strand
ACCCCGCGACGAGCGCGGCCACGCAGGCGCCGCCGCCCGAGCCGAGCGCGCCCGCGGCCGAGGCGAGCGCGCCGCGGGACGAGGCGAGCGCGACGGCCGTCGCCGAGCCGGCGCCGCGTGTCCCGCGCGAGGGCCTCGCCGCGGCCGCGCCGGTCGGCGTGAAGGTCGCCGACAGCGACCAGCCCGTGGCGCTCGCGGTCGCGAACGACACCGTCGTCTGGCTCGACGCGCGCCGCGGCGTCGTCGCCTCGGCGCCGCTCGCCGGTCCGCCGCCGAAGAAGCTGCACGTGCTCGCGAAGGGCCTCGCCATCGAGCCCGCGCTCGCGTCGCGCGCGATCGCGTTCGACGGGACCGACGTCTTCTGGATCTCCGGCGTCGAGCGCAAGGGCGCGCGCCACCGCGGCGTCTTCCGCGTCGCGGCCGACGGCGGAAAGCTGTTCGAGCTCGCGGCCGCGCGCGCCGGCAGCGGCGACGTCGCGATCGGCGGCGACGACGTCTACTGGCTCGATCGCGACGTCGAGGATCCCGCCGCCGGACCCGCCGCGCTCGTCGTCGCCTCGAAGAAGGACGGCCACGCGCGCGAGCTCGTGCGCATGGCCGGGGCGTGCGCGCTCGCGGTCGACGCGACGGCGCTCTACTGGATCGAGCTCGGCGACAAGCCCGCGATCCGGCGCGCCGACCTCGCCACGGCCGACGTGAAGACCCTCGCACCCGCGAACGGCGCCGCGTGCGCGCTCACCGTCGACGACCACGCCGTGAGCTGGCTGCGCGCGCGCGGTGACGAGGTCCTCTCCGTCGACAAGGCAGGCGGCGCGGCGCGCGTCGTCGCCCGCGTACACGCTCGCATCTCCGGCATCGCGTCGAGCGCGAGCGGCCTCGTCGTCCTCACCGACATGTTCCCCGACGGCGATCGCCTCGACGCCGTGCTGTGGCGGCTCTCCGCGACGGGCGGCGAGCCCGCAGCCGTCGCGCGGGGCGGCTTGAACGCGCGCCTCGCCGCGTCGGGCGCGGCCGTCATCTGGTCGTCCTGGGACGACGGCGGCGGCGCGATCCAGCGCGCGCCGTGACCTGACGCGGCTACACGATCATCCGCACGATCGTCACCGCCGAGAAGATCACGCCGGCGAACATGCCGAGGAGCGCGAGCAGCGCGACGTGCGGCTTGCGATCGACGAGCCGCCCGAGCCTGCGGAACGTGCTCTTCGTGAACGTGATGTGGCACTGCACCTTCACCTCGCCCGCGAGGATCTGCTGCAGCTGCTGGATCATCTCGGCCGCGGACTGGAAGCGCTTCGCCGGGTCCTTCGACAGGCCTTTGTGGGTGAAGTGGATGAGCTCGCCGGGCGGCGGACCCTGCGTCGAGCCGTGGAGGCCGAGGATTTTCATGAAGCCGAACTCCTCGTGGATGCAGCTCTGGAGCATCTGCTCGAGGGTCTGCTTGTCGTGCAGGTAGTGCTGCAGGCTCACGAGCTCGTGGAAGAGCACGGCGGCGCTGTAGAGGTCGCTCCGCACGTCGACGCTCGCGTTGTCGCCGCGCGCCTGCTCGGG
>DASYCF010000703.1:0-6155 GCA_036500365.1 Byssovorax sp. | reverse complement strand
CCGTATGGCGCCGCAGCGCCCGCCTCGGCCTCAGCCGTCGACGCAGAAGGTGAAGACGACCTCTTCCTTCGCGGCGCTGCCCGAGCTCTGGACCGTGAACGTCTCCTGCAAGATGCCGGGCATGAAGAGGTAAACGGGCTGGATCACGTACTCGCCCGGCGCGCTGCCCGCCTGGACGAGCGGCGTCGTGGGGCTCCCGTGGTTGTGGTCGGGCATGAACGAGCCGAGCGACACGGTGGCGCCGCTCATCGGCTTGCCGGATGCATCGTCGACGCGGATCGTGAACACGTTGTCGCTGCTCTTCTCGGGCGGAGAAGGATCCGCGTCGACCCACGTGACGGTGATCGTGCCGTCGGAAGACTTGCCGCTGAGGCCCGCCGCGTAGACCTGCGCGCGCGGGTCCGTCGAGCAGATCGACGGCGCGCTCCCGCCCGTGCCGAGGGCGCTCGACGAGCTCCCGGGCGACTCCGAGCTCGAGCACGCGACGAGCGGCGCCAACAGCGAGGCGGCGAAGGCAGCGCGGAGCAGGGCAGGCAAGGTCAAGGACACACCTCGAGTGTACGCGTCGATCGGCCTACGCGCGAGGCAGCCGTCGGTTTCGGCGCCTCGACCAAAAGAGGCACGCGAGCGCCGCGGCAGGGAGCGCGAGCCAGCGCGGCGCGTCCCCAGCGACGCCGCAGCTGCAGCCGCTCGAGCTCGGCGCCGGCGCGGCGGTCGTCCCTCCGCCTCCGGCGCCGGACGCGGTCGATGACGTCGACGTCGCGCTCAGGCCGGCGCCGGACGACTCCGTGGCGCCAGTCGACGCGACGCTGCTCGACGTCGCGGGCTCGCCGCCGTCGACGCACGTGTCGTGGTGGATCTGCGCCTCGATCTGCGGCCACACGCTGGTGCACTGCGTCGCCACGGCCGAGCTCGCCGGGCAGTCGACGGGGCCGCGTACGCACGCGAGCGGCACGGTGGGCGCGAACGTCATGCCCTCGTCGTGGCTCGACGCGACGAGCGATCCGTCGGCCATCGAGTCGCCGCACGCGAGGACCGCCGCGTCCGTCCACGCGAGGCAGCCGGCGTTGTAGTCGCTCCGATGCGTGAACGTGATCGGCGCGCCCGCGTCGGCGCCCGTGAGATCGGCGTAGTAGAGGCCTGCGCTCGTGCCGCCGGCGAGCGCGGCGTGCCCGTCGGGGGCGATCGCGAACGCCACGAGATCGCCCGCGGGCAGCGTGAGCACGTCGTCGAACGAGCCGCCGCCGTCGCGCGTGACGAGCAGCGTGCCCGGCTCGGTGAAGGGACGCACCCACACGACGTCGGCGTCGAACGGGTCGATCCCGGCGATGTACGGGATGGGCTCGGTCGCGCTCGGCGGCAGGAGCTCGATCGACCACGAGAGGCCCCCGTCGTCGGAGCGCGCCAGGCTCGAGCGCGACCCGCCCTCCACGAAGAAGCCGCCCCCTGCGTAGATGCGCATCGAGTTGCTCGGCGCGACGTCGACCGTCGACGGGTAGAAGTTCGCGGGCAGCGGGCCGACCTGATTCCACGACTGCGCGTCGTCGTCGCTGCGCCAGAGGAAGTAGCCGCCGCTGCTCGTCGAGCCGAGCGTGTACGCCGTCGACGGGTGGGCGCGATCGATCGTGACGTCGACGAGGAACGTGCCCGGCAGCGCCATCGTCCAGTCGCACGCGTCGCCGTGGCCGGCCGAGAGGCCGCCGAACACGCCCGCGATGATCGACCCGTCGCCCGTGACGGCGATGCCGGGGTCCTGCCCGCTGCCGTAGTTCGCCGCGGCCTCGCAGATCCAGTCGAACGTCGCGCCGCCGTCGCGCGACGGCAGCACGCCGAACGTCGCGCGGAGCACGACGTGCGAAGGATCGCCAGGCTGGGGGACGATCTGAGCGGCCGAGGGGAAGGCGCCGTTCGCGCGCGCGGCGCCGACGAACGACGCGACCGCGAGGGTCGCCGCCGCAGCGAGGAGCGCGCGCCGCATGGCCGCATCGTAGCGCGGCGCCGCCGGCGTCACAGCGCGCGGCGCATGAAGAGGTCCTCGAGCGTCTCGCGCCGCGGCGCCACCTCGACGACCTGGGCGGCGGCGTCCAGCGCGCGCGCGAGCACCTCGCCGACCTTCGCCTCGCCCTCGACGCGCACGACGACGACGCCGGGGCGCTCGTCGAGCGTCGCGCCGAGCGCCGCGAGATCGCGCTTGAGCTCGTCGGTCGCGCCGGCGAGCGTGACGTCCGTGCGCACGACGTCGCCGCGCAGGAGCGCGCGAATGGCGCCGCTCACGACCACCTTGCCCTCGCGCAGGATGGCGACGCGATCGCACATCGCCTCGACGTCGCTCAAGATGTGCGTCGAGAAGAAGATCGTCCGGCCGGCGTCGCGCTCCTCGTAGATCAGGTCGCGCACCTCCTTGCGGCCGACGGGATCGAGGCCGCTCATCGGCTCGTCGAGGATCAGCATCTCGGGGTCCGCGACGAGCGCGGCCGCGAGGCCGGTGCGCTGGAGCATGCCCTTCGAGAGCCTGTGAACGGGGCGATCGGCCGCGTAGAGGATCTTGAGCTTGTCGAGCACGTGCTCTGCGCGCGTCGCCAGGGCCTTGCCCTTCATGCCCGAGAGCCGCCCCGAGAGGTGCACGAACTCGCGCGGCGTGAGGTACGGGTAGACGTACGGGTTCTCGGGCAAGAAGCCGATGCGCGCCCGCGCCGCGGCGCTCGGCACCGGCGCGCCGAAGAGCGTCGCCGACCCGCTCGAGGGCGCGATGAGGCCGGTCAGCATCTTGATCGTCGTCGTCTTGCCGGCGCCGTTCGGGCCGAGGAAGCCGAAGATCTCGCCGCGCCGCACGTCGAAGCTGACGCCCTTGACCGCCTCGACGCGGCGCTGGAAGAAGCCGATGCGGAAGGTCTTCGCGAGATCCTTCACGTCGATGAGCTTGTCGCGCTCCGCGCTCGAGGCCGGCGCGCGCGAGCTCGGAGCCTCGGCGGCGTCGACGTCGCTCATGGCTCGTCGGCGCGGCCCGGGCCGCTCGAGGGCGCGGCCTGAGACGCGGGCGCCTTGTCGACGCCGCTCGCGTACTCGTGGAGCTTGTACTGGATCTTGCGCGGGCTGATGCCGAGCACGGTCGCGGCCTTCGACGTCGAGCCCTTGCACGCCTCGAGCGTGCGCAGGATCGCGAAGCGCTCGAGGTCGTAGATCGTCGTGCCCGGAACGGGCGGCAGCGCACCGTCGGCCGCCTTGCTCGGGTTGAGCGAGCCGGGCAGGTGACGCGCCTCGACGCGCGGGCCCTCGCACAGCACGACGGCGCGCTCGATCACGTTCTCGAGCTCGCGCACGTTGCCCGGCCACGCGTGCCCGGAGAGGACCGCGAGCGCGTCGTCCGAGAAGCCGTCGATGCGCTTGCCGTTCTCCTGCGCGTAGCGTCGCAAGAAGAACGCCGCGAGCTCGGGGATGTCGGTCGCGCGCTCGCGGAGCGGCGGGATCTCGAGCGTGACGACGTTGAGGCGGTAGTAGAGATCCTCGCGGAACAAGCCCTGAGCGATGCGCTGCGTGAGATCGCGGTTCGTCGCCGCGAGGATGCGCACGTCGACGCGCAGGGTCTCGTTGCCGCCGACGCGCTCGAACGTGCGCTCCTGCAGGAAGCGAAGGAGCTTCACCTGCGTCGCGAGCGGGATCTCGCTCACCTCGTCGAGGAACACGGTGCCGCCGTCGGCCTGTTCGAAGCGGCCCTCTCGCCGGGCGACGGCGCCGGTGAAGGCGCCCTTCTCGTGGCCGAAGAGCTCGCTCTCGAGGAGGCTCTCGCTGAGCGCGGCGCAGTTGAGGCGCACGAGCGGCGCCTTCGCCCGGGGCGAGGCGCGGTGGATCATCTCGGCGACGAGCTCCTTGCCCGTGCCGGTCTCGCCGTGGATGAGCACGCTCGCGCGGCTCGGCGCGACCTGCTCGACGAGGCGGATGAGCGCCACCATGCGCGGGTGGCTGCCGATGACGTGGCCGAACGCGTTGCGCTCGCGCAGGCGCGCCCGCAGGCGCGTGTTCTCCTGCAGGAGCCGCGCCCGCTCGACCGCCCGCTCGACGACCACCGCGAGCGCCGCGAAATCGAGCGGCTTCGTCAGGTAGTCGTAGGCGCCCTTCTTCACGGCCTCGACCGCGCTCTCGATCGTGCCGAACGCGGTCATCACGACGCACGTCGCCTCGGGCACGGCGGCCTGCGCCTTTTCCATGAAGCCGATCCCGTCGAGCCCGGGCATCTTCAGGTCGGTCAGCACGACGTCGGGCGCGAACTCCTCGAGCTTTCCGAGGGCCTTGAAGCCGTCGGCCGCCGTCTCCGTGACGTAGCCCTCCTCCCGCAGGATTTCCGAGAGGGCGGCCCGCGCGTTCGCCTCGTCGTCGACGATGAGGATTCGGCCGCGGGACGGCGCCATGAGGCTTCCCATACCACGCCACGCCATTCGGGAGTTTCCCGGAGCTTTGATCGAGTGATACAACGCGGGCCGCGCGAGGTCGGGGTGTCCCCGCCATGGGGGAGTCATCCCCGCCGGAGCCTCGCCTACGAGGATCGATGCCTACGCTTGAGAAGGCCGTTCTTGCCGAGATTCCGCAGGTCGCCCGCGTGCTGCGGACGGCGCTGCCGCTGCTCGGCGTGCTTGCTTTTGTCGGTGTCGCGCACGCGCAGAACGGGCAGCCGGGCTTCCCGACCGCGGCGCCAGGAGGTCCAGGTGCGGCTACACCCGCTCCTGCGCCTGGCGGTCCCGGCGCGCCCGCGCCTGGTGGCCCCGGCGCTCCCGCCGCGGGTCCGGGTGGTCCCGGCGCTCCGGCTGCGGGTCCTGCTGGCCCCGGCGCTGCGCCAGGCGGCGACGCTGCTCCGCCCGGAGGCTTCACGTTCGGCGCCGAGCCCGGCGCGGCGCCTCCCCCGGACGAGGAGGCTGCCGCGCACGACAGCGGCCCCGCGCCCGACGAGCGCGAGATGTCGCTGATGGAACAGCCGAACATGTACGGCTCCACCGGCCTGCTGCGCACGTCGTACGCGGGGTCGGGCGCCGTCGGCACGTTCCGCGTCGCGCTCCTCTTCGACTGGTTCTCGACGGGCAGCTGGCTCTGCGACCCGGGGAACCTGACGAAGGCCGGCGCCGAGGTCACGTGCAACTCGTCGAACAAGAAGGACAGCGCGAGCCACGTCGGCGGGACCTTCACGCTGAACGCGACGCCGTTCTCGTTCCTCGAGGCGTACCTGAACCTGCGCACGTACGCGAACTCGGACGACCAGGGGTCGCCGCAGCTGCTGCAGGTGCTCGGCGACACGACGATCGGCGTGAAGGCGTTCCGCCCGCCGAAGCTGGGTCAGCTGCTCACGTTCGGCGGTGAAGCGCAGCTGCTCCTGCTCAACGGCGCGGGCGACGTCGGCCTCGCCGGCGGCGGCACGAGCGCGCTCTTCCGCGGCCTCGCCACGGCGGACTTCCGAAAGCCGGAGGGCCACGGCTTCCCGCTCCGCATCAACCTGAACCTCGCCTACAAGCTCGACAACTCGGGCACCCTTGTCGAGGACGTGGAGAAGGCGCGCGCCGCCGACTTCACCGACGGCCGCACGACGTCGCCGATCACGCGCATCGAGCGCTACGGCCTCGGCATCAACCGCGTCGACTTCTTCCAGACGTGGCTCGGCGTGGAGCTGCCGTTCAACAAGATCCAGCCGTTCCTCGAGTGGACGCTCGACATCCCCGTGAACCGCCAGGGCTACACCTGTCACACGGGCCACGTCGCGCAGGGCGACGTCTGCCTCGGCGCCGAGGATCTCAACAACCCGCACAGCGGCGGCACCGGCTTCTCGGCGATCCCGTCGCGCCTCTCGCTCGGCTTGAAGACGAACCCGTTCGAGCACGCGTTCAAGGGCCTGAGCGCCACCGCCGCGTTCGAGATCGGCACGTCGGGCACGTCGACGTTCGTCGAGGAGATCGCGCCGACGCCGCCGTGGACCCTCTACATCGGCTTCGGCTACGCGTTCGACACGAAGGACAAGTCGCCGCCGCCGGCGCCTCCGGCGCCGCCCGTCGTGATGCCCGCGCCGCAGACCTACGTGCGCGGCTTCGTGCACGAGGCCAACAAGCCCGACGCCGCCGTCGCCGACGCGTTCGTCACCATCGAGGGCAAGAACGAGCCGCCCTTCGCGACGGGGG
>DASYCF010000702.1:0-6608 GCA_036500365.1 Byssovorax sp. | reverse complement strand
GCTTGAGGTCGCGGTGCACGACGCCCCGGCTGTGGGCGTAGTCGACCGCGAGGCACACCTGTCGGAGCACGCCGAGGAGCTGCGCGAGCGGCGTCTTCGGCCGGCCCGTCGCGTTGTCGTCGAGCACTGCGCCGAGCGTGCGCCCGCGGACCACGCGCATCGTGTACTCGGGTCGACCGTCGACGATCGCGACGTCGTACACGGGCACGATCGACGGGTGCTCGAGCTGCGCGCCGATCTGCGCCTCGATGACGAGGTGATCGGTGTGCGCGTCGGCGATGGCGGTCTTCCGCGCGACGGTGCGGCCGAGCGCGCGATCGAACAAGAGATCGACGCGGCCCATGCCGCCGCGCCCGAGCTCGCAGACGAGCGCGTACCGATCGGGCGACGAGATCGCCTCGGCGACGGCGCCCTCCGACGACGGCGCCGCGAGGGTGCCGGCGACGTCCGACGCCACGACGGAGCAGTCGCCGGCGATGATCGTCGCCGCCTCGCGCGGACCACGCTTGCCCCCGGACACGCGCGCGATGTTAGCATCCGCCGCGCGGCGCCTGACCAGCATCAGGGGCGTGCGCCCGCACGGAAGCTCATGAAACTCCCTAGGGAGGGACGATGGATCCTCAAGCACTCCTGTACGCGTTGAACGAGATGAAGTTCCAGCTGAACCACATCAACGATCGGCTCACGTTCATCCAAACGAACTGGGTCAACCCGCCCGAGCCCGACAAGCTGGCGCTCCAGGCCGCCGTCAAGGACGACGGCACGCTGACCGCTTCGATCACCGTGAGCCTCACGGCGATCGCGGCCAAGCTCAGCACCTGATGTAAGGAAGTAAACGAGCTCCGCGCGCCGACGGCGCAGCGCGGAGCTCGTTCTCGGCTCGATTCCCGCGGCCACCCGCGATGATCGAACGAGCCATCAAGGCACGAGGACGGCGCGGAAGCGGACCTTGTTGTCCATCACCTTGGCGAACGCCTCCTCGGCGCGGTCGAGGGGGAAAGTCTCGATGCGGGGACGAACGCCGGAGAGCGCGCTGAAGCTCATCGCGTCCTCGGAGTCGATCGCGCTGCCGCTCGGCCAGCCGGCGATGGTCTTGCCCGAGAGGAGCGTCAGCGCAGAGACCGTGATCGGGTCGTGGGGCGCTGCGACGATGAGCAGCTTGCCGCGTGACTTGAGGCCGTCGATCGTGCTCGCGATCGCCTCGGCGTGCGGAGCCGTCGCGAGGACGAGATCGGCGCCGCCGAGCGCCTTGAGGCCTTCGGCGGCGGAGGCCTTCTGCGTGTCGACGTAGACGTGCGCGCCGAGCTCCTTCGCGAGCTTCTCCTTGTCGCCGCCGCGCGAGATGGCGACGGTGCGGAAGCCCATCTTCGCCGCGTACTGGAGCGCGAGGTGGCCGAGGCCGCCGATGCCCTGCACCGCGACCGTGTCGCCGGGGCGGGCGCCGCTGTTGCGGAGCGCGTTGTACGTGGTGATGCCCGCGCAGAGCAGCGGCCCGGCGTCCTTCGCGTCGAGCGCGTCCGGGATCCGCGCGGCCGACTCGGCGGGCACGACGACGTACTCGGCGTAGCCGCCGTCGTGGCTCAGGCCGGTGATGCGGCCCTTCGCGCAGTTGATGAAGAGGCCGCGGCGGCAGGCGTCGCACTCGAAGCAGTGGCCGCCGTGCCAGCCGACGCCGACGCGATCGCCGACCTTCCACTGCGTGACGCCAGCGCCGATCGCGTCGAGCTTGCCGGCGATCTCGTGGCCGGGGACGCGCGGCAGCGTGATGCCGGGGAACGCCTGGAATTTCACGATCGCGTCGCTGTGGCAGATGCCGCACGCCTCGACCTTCACGCGGATCCAGTTGGCCTGGGGCTCCGGCACGTCGCGCTCCGTGAGCTCGAACGGGCCGCCCTTCTTCGAAACTTGAACCGCCTTCATCTTCGGCATGACGGGCCTCCACCTCCCGCTCTTGGTGAGCCGGAGGGAGGCGAACCTAGGACGCCGGACCCGGGCCTCAAGGCCAATCCGCGGGCCCGCGTCGAAATGACCGTTTCCGCTTGCGCGAGCGAGGCGTCGTCGGCTCGACTCGGGGTGTGAGCGACGACTCACGTGAGGGGCGGATCGGACGCGGCGACGCGCTCGTGGCGCGCGGCAAGGCGCTCGAGCTCGGCCGGCTCGCGCCGCGCTTCGCCGCGTTCGAGGCGGCGCACGCGCGGCTCGTCGAGGCGGAGCGCGAGGTCGCGGCGCGACGCGACGCGCTCGAGGCGCAGGAGGCGGCGCTCGGGCTCGCCGGCGCGTTCCACGATCTCGCCATCGAGGTGGTCGCGGCCGCGCTCGTCGCCGACGGCTTCCCGCGCGTGCACCCGTTCCGCCCCCTCGGCTTCGTGTCACCGAGCGAGCTCGCGAAGCTCGGCGCCGCGGCCGAGGCCGACGAGGCGCTGCGGCTCGTCGAGGCGCTGTCGGCGCACCCGCGCGCGAGCGAGCGCGCGCGCGCCGCGACCGAGCGCCTCGCGACCGCCGCGCGGAACCTCAAGGAGGCGCTGCGGCCGCTCCGCAAGCTCGCTCGCGCGCGCGACGAGGCGACGGCGAAGCGTGACGCGCTCGCCGAGCCCTGGGAGGCGGCGCACGCGGAGCTGCTGGTCCGCGCGCGGCTCGCCCGCGACGACGCCGGCGCCGCGCTCTTCGCCGCGCTGTTCGTCGGCCCTCCGGGCGGCGGCGAAACGCCGACGAAGGGCGCCAAGAAGCGCCGCGTCGAGCGCCGGCCCGCGCGTGCTACGAAGCGCGGGTGACGCAGCGCTCGGACACGCGGCAGACCGCCATCCACTCGTTCGCCCGGACGCTCGTCGACCCGCCGCGCGACGGGCTCGGTGACTCGAGCGTGGCCGGCGCGCGCACGCTCGTCGACGGCTCGCCGGTCGCGGTCGACCTCGGCGCCGACGGCACGCTGTGGCAATCGGCGGCGCCGCCGAGCGTCGCGCTGCCGGGCGAGGGCTCGATCGTCGACGGCAAGTACCGCCTCGTGCGCGTGCTCGGCGAGGGCAACTTCGGCAAGGTGTTCGTCGCGCAGCGCCTCGACGTGCCCGAGCACCAGGTCGCGCTGAAGCTCCTGCCGCGCTCGATGTACGCGGGCCGCAACGTCGAGCGCGAGCTCGTGATGCTCGCGACGGTCGGCCACCCGAACGTGGTCTCGCTGAAGGATCACGGCACGACCGCCGACTACGTGTGGCTCACGATGCCCGTCTACAGCGGCGAGACGCTCGAGGCGCGGCTCGAGCGCGCGCCGCTCGGCCTCGACGAGGGGCACGACGTCTTCCTCGCGGTCGCGCGCGGGCTCGTCGCGCTGCACGACGCAGGGCTCCGCCACCAGGACGTGAAGCCCGAGAACATCTTCCTCGCGCGGTTCGGCGAGCTCGTGCACCCGATCCTGCTCGACCTCGGCGTCGCGGCCGAGGTCGACGCCACGTTCGTGGCGGGGACGGCGCTCTACGCGTCGCCCGAGCAGCTCGCCGTGCTCAGCGGCTACCCGGGCGCGTACGCCCTCACCGAGAAGATGGACACCTACTGCCTCGCGACGACGCTGCTGCGCGCGCTCGTCGGGCCGAGGTCCTTCCCCGGCGAGGACGCGGCGACGCGCTCCGAGCTCGCGGCGGCGCAGGAGGTGCGCGCGTCGAAGCCGCTCGCCGACGACGCCCTGCCGGGCCTGGTAGGTCCGGCGCGCGCGCTGCTCGAGGCGGCGTTCAAGCGCTGGCTCGCGTTCGAACCGAGCGATCGACCGACGATGAGCGTGATGGCCGACGAGCTCGACGTGCTCTCCGAGCCGCGGCGCGAGATCGAGCGCGCCGACGCCGCGCGGCGGAGGCGCCAGCGGGCCTCGGTCGCGCGGCTCCGCGTCGCGCTCGGCGCGTTCGCGCTGGTCGCGATCGGCGGCGGCGCGTTCGCCTACTCGAAGCGCGAGACGCTCGCCCTCGCCGGTGAGCTCGCGAAGGCGCGCCGCGAGGGCGCCGCGTCGTTCGATCGGCTCGACACGTGCCGCGAGGGCTTCAAGCTGACGCAGGCGGAGGTCTCCTCGTGCCGCGCGGAGCGGACGAGCGAGCGCGACGAGTACCGCGCGTCGCTGGAGAACCTGGTCAAGAGCGGCACGAAGGCCGAGCAGGATCGCGCGCGCGAGCTCCGCTCGTTGAACCAGAAGGTTCGCACGCTCGAGGAGCGCGGCGAGACCGACCGGCGCCGCGCCGACGACGACGCTCGCCGCGTGTCGACCGAGACGCGCGAGGAGCGCGAGCGCGTCGTCGCCGAGCACGAGCGCCAGGTGAAGGTCATCGACGCCGCGCGCGCCGACATCGTGAAGCTCACGGGGCAGCGCGACGCCGCCCTCGGCGAGGCGAAGCAGTGCGGCGAGGAGCGCGACGCGTGCAAGGCCGCCGCCGCGCAGGCGAAGCCCCCCGCGCCGACGTCGACACAGCCGGAGGCGGCGGCACCGAAGGCTCCGTAGCTCCTATGGTCGCCCGCTCTTGGCGAGCGCGCGCGTGCCCTTCAGCGCTTCGGGCCGAGCAGCGGCGTCGAGCCGGACGGACCGGCGCCGACGGGCTTGCTGAGGACGATGCGGCGCCCCGCCTCGCGGCCCTTCCTGTGGTGCTCGTCGCGCGGGTTGCCCTTCTGTCGCACGGTGTGGATGTGCGGGTGGCGGCGCCGGTAGAACGCGTCGAGGTCGCCGTCGCGCACCCAGACGAGGCCCTCCTCGGCTTGCGCCCTGCGCTCGCTGGCGAGCTTCTCGAGGAAGCCGAGCATCACCCCCGCGGCGAACGTCGTGCGGTCGCGCTTTCGGTCGCGGCGCGCGGCGCCGAGCTCGGCCTGCCAGAGGCGCGCGGCGGTGTGGCGCAGGAAATCGTAGACGTACTCGGCCATCGCGAGGTTCTCGGGCGTGCCGCACGCCTCGAGCGCGGTCGCGCGTACGCCTTCGCGCGGCAGGTACACGGGCACCCAGATCACGTCGACGAAGAAATGGGTCGCGAGGATCACGCCGAGGACACGCTCGGGCTCGAGCACGCGCCGCGCCGGCGCGCCGAGGTGCCGGTAGCCGTAGCGACGCGGGGTCGCCGCGCGCTCGAGGTTGTACTTGAGCATGAGCCGCTGCGCGGCGCTCATGGCTGCCTCTGCCTCGTGCGCGTTCGGGCTCTCGGCGAGGGCGAGCAGCCGCGCGATGCGCTGGAGCACGCGATCCTCGGCGGTGACGTCGGACGCGGGGAGGCCGGCGGCGCGCGCGTCGATGCCGAGCCGCTCGCACACCTCGCGGAACGCCGGGCCGTGCGCGGTCTCGTCGGTCTTGCCGAGGACCTCGTGCACGTATTGATGCGCCATCTCGTGCTTGAGCACCTCGACGACGACGCCCCAGCCGTGGCCGAGCGCGAGCGAGCGCGCGATGCGGATGGTGCGGATCTGCGAGATCCAGAGGCCGAGGCACGCGCCCCCTTCGAAGAGCTCGAGCGCGGCGGGCTTGAGCTTGCTGCGGAAGAACGTCGCGTTGGCCTGCTCGTACGCAGACGCGAGCTCGCGCACGAGGGCCGCCTCGAGCTCGGCCGAGAGGCGCTCGGCGCGGGTGTCGGGCGCGGGCGCGGGCGCGGGCTCGGGTGCGGGCTCGGGCTCGGGCTCGGGTGCGGGCTCGGGTGCGGGTGCGGGTGCGGGTGCGGGCTCGGGCTCGGGCTCGGAGGCGGACGCGGGCTCGGAGGCGGGTGCGGGTGCGGGCTCGGGCGCGGCGTCGAAGAACGGGAGGCGCGTCTGCACGCGCGCTACATGCTGCGCGGCGACGTTCGCGTCAACGCGCGCGGCGACGACGAAGCGCGACGAGCGCGCCGAGAGCGGCCAAGGCGATCACCGGCGCGGGCGACGGCGCGCGCGAGGTCGACGAGCAGCCGCCTGCGTCGTTCGATTCGCGACCGTCGACGCCGTGGCCCGACGGCGCGCCCGCGCCGCTGCCCTCGTCGCCGGTGCCCGTCGTGGTGGTCGGTTGGCCGGTGCCGGTACCGTGCGAGCCGGTGCTCGCGCCGCTCGAGGCGCCGGCTCCGGTGCCCGTGGTCGACGTCGCCGACGCGGGGCCGGGCGCGACGACGAGGTTCACCTGCATGTCGTCGTCGGGCGGGCCGCCGCTGTCGGCGAACCACGTGGTGCCCTCCGCGACGAGGCCGAAATACGGCATGAACGAGCCCGGCTGCGACGGGTCGAGGTCCCACTCGAAGTGCCCCACGTCGCCCGGCGCGACGTCGCTCGCGATCGTGGACACGCGCGTCGGCGAGAGCCAAGTCGGCGCCTGCATGCCGCTCGCTTGATCGCGCGGGATCGGGGCGAGCTTCACGTTGCCCGCCTGCCACGTGACGTTGCCGGTGTTCTTGAGGTCGATCGAGCCGGTCATCATCTGACCTTGCGTCATCTGCACGGGGGCGTCGGACGAGAGCGGCCAAGACTGCGACACGTAGCTCGCCGCGTAGACGGGCCCCTGCTGGAGCTCTGCGTAGCGGATCGCATGGAAGGTGACGCCGTTGTAAGCGACGGTGATCGACGTGCCGCTCAGCGTGACCGAGCTCGTGAACTCGTGCGCATAGTCGGGGTTCGAGCTGCAGCCCGGCTCCTCG
>DASYCF010000701.1:0-2368 GCA_036500365.1 Byssovorax sp. | reverse complement strand
TAGCGCATCGAAGGGCCGGTGGTCGTGGTGCGCGCCCACGTCGCGCCGTCGAACTCCCACGTCTCGGCGAGCACGTCCTCGGTGCGCGAGAGGCCGCCGAAGAGCACGACGCGCCCGCGCACGGCGTCGAAGGCCATCTGGGTCGCGAAGCGCGCGGGCGGCCGCGTCGCGGTCGTGAGATCGACCCATCCGCCGCCGTTCCACGCCCACGTCTCGTCGAGCGACGCCTGGCCATCGGGGGTGCCGCCGAACAGGTACGCGACCGCGCCGCCCGACGCGATCGCGCCGCCGTAGCGCGCCGACGGGCCGCCCGCCGCCTGCGCCCACGCGCCCGCGGAGAAGACCCACGTGTCGGCGAGCACCCCCGCCGCCGTCGCGCCGTCCGGCGGGCCGTAGCCACCGAAGAAGAACGGCACGCCGTCGACGACGCCGTTTTGGCTCCCGACGCGGCCGTAGGGCGAGACGCCCGCGGGCAGGGTGAACGTCCACACCCCGCTCGTCAGCGACCACGTGTCGGCGAGGTAGCCGCCGTTCTCGCCCCCGAAGAGGAGCACGCTCGCGCCCGTGCCGACGAACAGCGGGAAGGCGCGGCCCCCCGGGCCCGTGGGCGCGATCTCGCGCCACGTCGCGCCGTCGTAGGACCACGTGTCGTCGTCGACGTTCGTGCCGTCGATGCCGCCGTACAGGAGAACGCCGCCGCTCGCTGCGTCGTATGTCATCTCGTGCTCGGCGCGCGCGGGCGGGCCTGCGGGCGCCGTCTGCCACACGCCGACGGGCGCCTCGCACCGACCGCGCACGCAGCCGCCGGCGATGCAGTCGAGGTCGGCGACGCACGCGGCGCCGAGCGCGCACGGGCGGCAGCGGCCGCCGCAGTCGACGTCGGTCTCGCCGGGGTCGATGACGCCGTTCGAGCAAGGGGAGCCGATGCATGTGAGCTCGGGCCCGCAGACCTCGCTGTCGCAGTCGCCGCCGGCGAGGCAAGCGAGGCCGTCGCTGCAGGGCGCGCACGGGCCGCCGCAGTCGACGTCGGTCTCGCCGCCGTTCGCGATGCCGTCGCTGCACGTCGTCGCGACGCACGCGCCCTGGTCGCAGCGCCCGGAGGCGCAGTCGGTCGCGCGCGCGCACGTCATGTGGTCGGCGCACGGGCTGCAATCGGGGCCGCCGCAGTCGACGTCGGTCTCGGCGCCGTCGCGCACCCCGTCGGCGCAGCGTGGGCTCGCGCCGCCGCTGCCGGCCGACGTCGAGCTCGAGGTCGAGGTCGAGGTCGTCGAGGCCGCGCTCGCTCCCCCGCCGCCCGCGGGCGCGACGTCGAACTCGGTGCACGCGGCGCCGCCGAGCGCGACGCCGATGACGACGAAGAGCGCGACGCGGGTCATTCGAACGCTCCGCGCAGGCCGACCGCGCCGAGGCCGACGTACGGCTCGAGCGCGCCCGTCGTCGTCGGGGCAGGCGCGCGTCGGCCGACGACCGCGACGATCGCGCCCGCCACGACGAACGTCCCGCCGGCGGCGAGGCTGATGACGGACGTCGTCGCGAGCGATCGATAGCTCGTCACGCCGTCGTATTGCGACGCGGGGCACGCGCCGCTCGGACACGCGGCGTCGAGCTCACGACCGAGGCTCAGCGTCATCGCGCCGGCCACCGCGCCGAGCGCGACGCCCGTCATGCCCGCGCCGACCATCGTCGGGACGAGCGCGTTCTCGTCACGCCCGTACGGCTTGCCGCTCGTGGTCGTGAGCGCGATCGCGCCGAAGAGGCCGAGGCCGCCAGCCGCGCCGGCGGCGCCCCACGCGAGGCCGCCGAGATCCTGGTAGCCGTGTACGCCCGCCTGCTCGGCCGCGCCGCACGTCCCCGAGGGGCAACGCGCCGAGAGCACGCCCCTCGCCTCGAGCGCGAACGCGCCTGCGAGCCCGGCGGTCAACGTCGCGCGGACGGCGCCGCCGACGGCCGCGTACCCGAGCGCGCGAACGAAAGGCCCGCGCGACGGACGGCGCGCCTCGACGACTTCGGACGCGAGCATCGTCAGCGCGATGCGATCGGCCGCGCCCTCGGCGACCTCGAACGGGCGCACGGACGTCGAGAAGCCGTCGGCCATGGCGCGCGCGACGTGCGACCCTGGATTGACAGCGCGTCGGACGCCGAGCGACGCGCGCGGCAGATCGACGCCGTCGAGCGTGACGCGCGCGCCGGGCGGACCGTGCACCTCGATCACGACGTAGGGCACGCGCGGCTCGAGCGCGGCGAGCTCGGTCACGGCGTCGTCGACCGCGCGCTTGAACGCCGGCGGAGGGTGCTCGCCGGGCCCGTCGACGACGACGCGCCGGTACGCCTCCTGCGCCTCGACGAGCTGGCCGACGGCGGCCTCGGT
>DASYCF010000700.1:0-5688 GCA_036500365.1 Byssovorax sp. | reverse complement strand
ACTCCCGCGGGATCGAGATCACGAGCGTCGACGTGCTCATGGTCATCCTGTGGCGCGCGCTGCCGGCCGATCGCGACGATCTTCGGCCGAAATGGGCCGCGCTGTGGCTGCCGCGGCTCCTCTACATGGCCGCCGTGCTCGCGAGCTTCAGCGCCACGCCGGACGTGCTCAAGTCGATGTACGGGCTCTGGAAGCTCGCGCGGATGTACGTGTTCTTCTGCGTCCTGTGCGGCGCGCTGCGCGAGCCGGCCATCCTGACGGCGACGCTCCGCGGGCTCGGCGCCGGGGTGCTCTGGCAGGGCGGGCTCGCGCTCTACCAGAAGTACGCGCTCCACGCGGTCCGCGTGATGGCGGCGCAGTCGCACCCGAACTCGCTCGCGATGATCGTGAATTTCATCGCGCCGATCGCGCTGGCCATCACGCTCGCGGGCCTCGGCAAGCGGTCGACGGGCCTCGTCGTCGGCGTCGCGGCGATGTGCGACGTCTTCTCGCTCTGCCGCGGCGGCATGATGATGTTCGTGCTGGCCAGCACGTTCACGGTCGCCGCGTCCATCGCCCGAAAGCCCACACCGCGGAAATTCAAGCTCGTGGCGATAGGCGTCCTAGGCGGCGCCATCGCCGTCGCGAAGGCGGCGAGCACCATCATCGACCGCTTCCTGCACGCGCCGAAGGAGAGCGAACAGGCGCGCGTCCTCTTCAACCTGGCGGCGAAGGCGATGGCGAACGACCACACCTTCGGCGTCGGCATCAACATGTACTCGTGGACGCTCGGGCACGACGGCTACGCGGCGCGCTTCGCCATCGATCCGGGCGATCGCACGGGGATCGCGCACCACATCTACTGGCTCACGGCCGCGGAGACGGGGTACGTCGGCGTCACGACCTACATCCTGCTCCTCGCCGCCGTGATCCTCACGGCCGCCCGGTCGATGCGGCTCAAGGACGGGCGCGGCGACATCGCCGTCGGCCTCGTCGCGGGGTTCGCGGTGACGTACATCCAGGGCACGGCCGAGTGGATCGCGCGGCAGACGAACCAGTCGTACGTGTTCTGGATCCTCGCCGCCGTCGCGGTGGCGCTGCGGACGATGCCGCCGATCGTGCCCGTGTTCCGAAGCGGTGCGCCGCGGTGAAACACAGCCGGGACGCGGCGCGTCAGCCCCGGACGCCGAGGACGCGCCGCTCGACCTCGGTGACCATGTGGGCGAACGAGAGGCGCGAGGCGGCGACCTCGGCCCCGGCGGCGGCGCGCGCGGCGTAGTCGGGCGCGTCGAGGGCGCGTCGCACGGCGTCGGCGAGGTCGGCGACGTCGCCGGGGTGGAAGCCGTGGCCGGCGCGGCCCTCGACGAGCCACTCGGGGATGCCGCCGTGGCGCGCCGCGACGACGAGGCGACCGCGCCGCATGGCCTCGACGCCGACCATCCCGAACGGCTCGGGCCAGCGCGACGGCACGACCACGACGCGCGCCGCGTCGTAGAGGGCAGGCATCGCCGCGGGCGCGACCGCGCCGAGGAACCTCACGCGCGCGGCGACGCCGAGCTCCTTCGCGAGCGCCTCCGCCTCGGCGCGGCCGGAGCCGTCGCCCGCGACGACGAGGTCGCCGACGAGGCCCGGGAGCGCGCGGAGCAGGAGATCGAGCCCCTTGCCGCGGACGACCTGGCCGACGAACAGCAGCGCGCGCGCCTCGGGCACGGGCGCCGCCGCCGACGGTTCGTCGCGCGTGGCCGGGTGGATGACGTCGACACGCGCCGCCGCGACGCCCGCGTCCGTGAGCCGATCGGCGAGGTACTGGCTCGCGGCGACGAAGCGCGCGGCGTCGGCTAGGCGAAGGAGGTCGGCGCGCAGCGCGAACGGGCTCTTGAGGCTGATCTTCAGCGGCCCGGCCGATCGCACGACGCAGCAGCCGTGCGTCACGCACGCGACGCCGGGCGGCCGGTGACACGGCTCGAGGCTCACGGGCAGGTAGCGGTGCGAGCGCACGCACGTGAGGTCGTGGTCGTGCACGGCGACGAACACCGGCGCGACGCGCGCGGCGGCCACGAGCGCGCCGGCGACGATCGGCTTGTGCGCATACACGACGTCGACGTCGCGCGCCGCCTTCGACAGATCGGCGCGCGGCTCCACGCGCGTGAACGGGGCGACGAACGCGTCGTCGCACGGCGCGCCCTCGGGCACGGCGAGCGTGATCTCGTGGCCGCGCTCGCGGAGGCCGACCGCGAGATCGTGCACGTGCCGCTCGACGCCGCCGCGGAAGCGCCCCGACGGCGCGACGAACAGCGCCCGGGTCACAGCGGGATCGAGAAGCGCTTCGCGCGCCGATAGAACGTCGTGCGGCCGATGCCGAGCAGGCGCGCCGCGTCGGTCACCGAGCCGTGCGACTGCGCGAGCGCGCGGAGCATCATCTCGCGCTCGTACTCCTTCATCGGCCGGACGTTCTCGGGGTCAGCGCTCACGGGCGACGACGGGCGCGAGCTCTCGACCGTCTCGGGGGTGGGCGGCGGCGGCATCTCGGAGTGCTTCGCGAACTGGAGATCGGCGGCGCCGAGCGTGGTCTTGCCGGAGAGGAGCGCGGAGCGGCGCAGGATGTTCTCGAGGTCGCGTACGTTGCCGCGGAGGGGCTGTGCGCGCAGCGCGTCGACGGCCTCGGGCGTGAGCGTCGGCTCGGGGATGCCCTCGTCGCGGGCGATGCGCGAGCAGAGGTGCGCGCAGAGCGACGCGATCTCTTCGGGCCGCTCACGCAGCGGCGGCAGGCGCAGCGTGATGACGTCGAGGCGGTAGAACAGATCCTCGCGGAAGCGGCCGGCCTTCACCTCGGCGCGCAGGTCGCGGTGCGTGGCGACGACGACGCGCGCGGCGACCTTCACCGTGTCGCCGCCGACGCGCGTGACCTCGCGCTCTTGGAGCACGCGCAGGAGCTTCGCCTGGATGGGCAGCTCGAGCTCGCCCACCTCGTCGAGGAAGATCGTGCCGTTGCCTGCCTCCTCGAAGCGGCCGCGCTTGCGGGCGACGGCGCCGGTGAACGCGCCCTTCTCGTAGCCGAAGAGCTCGGCCTCGACGAGCGACGCGGGCAGCGCCGCGCAGTTCAGCGCGACGAACGGGTGCTCGCGCCGGCGGCCGCGCGCGTGGAGCTCGCGCGAGACGACCTCCTTGCCGGTGCCGCTCTCGCCGAGGATCATCACGGGCGTCGAGCTGTCCTTCACCTGCTCGATGACGCCGAGCACGGCGCGCATCGCGGGGCCGGCGAACACGGCGCCCGTCGCCGACGCGGCGTCGGGGTCGAGCATGCGGCGCGCGGTGAGCTCGCGCGCGGTCTGACCGCGGAGCACCGCGCCCGCGAGCACCTCGCGCAGGACGTCGGACGGGACGGGCTTGAGCAGGTAGTCGTACGCGCGGTAGCGCAGCGCTGCGATCACGTGCTCGAGGTCGTGGCTCGCCGTGGTCATGACGACGGGCGTCTGCGGGCGCGTGGCCTGGAGCTCGGCGAGGAAATGCAGGCCCGACTCGTCGGGCATCATGACGTCGCAGAGGATCGCGTCGACCAAGCCGCCGTCCTCGCGGGCGAGGGCCGCGCGCGCCTCGGCCGCACGCGACGCCTCGATGATCTCGTGCCCGTCGCGGTCGAGCGCGCTCTTGACGGCTCGCCGAATCAGGGGCTCGTCGTCTACGAGGAGGATGGTCCCGCGCGCGCCTTCTTTCGTCACGGCGCGGCAGTATACGCGAGCGGCCGACGCCACGGACGCGATGCGCCGACGAACGCGGCGCCCGCCACCGCGAGCGCGACCGGCGGACAGAGGAAGACGCGCGCGATCGCCGGAATCGAGCATGCGGTGAGCCCCGCGTCGAACAGCGCGCAGGCCCCGAACGCGACCAGGACAGGACCGAACGCGCCGAAGAGATCGGCGCGCGTCCAGCCGAGCTCGCGGGTCGCCAGCCACATGACGGGGAGCGCGACGACCACGTTGCCGATCAGCGTCGAGCCTGCAGCGAGGCCGATGGAACCCGTCGCGACGGCGACCGCGGTCAGCGCCGCGTTGACGAGCGCGCCGGCGCTCATCGCCTGGGCGGCGCGGCCGGGCGAGCGCCCGAGCCACACGGCCGAGTTCGGGACCTCCTCGGCGCCGGCGAGAATCGCAGCGAGCGCGAGCCAGGGCGCGGCCGCGGCGACGACGCGCGGATCGAGGGAGTCGCCCGCGACGAGGCGCACGACGGCGGGGCCCTCGAAGACGAACACGCCGAGGCCGGCCGCCGCGACCGCGCCGAGCACCGCCGCGCCGTTCCGCGTGACCTTCGCGCGATCCGCGGCGCCGGCGCCGAGGCGCGGCACGAGCGCGAAGCTCAGCTGCTTCACCGCCGTGTAGAGCTGATCGACGAGGCGCGACGTCGTGGCGTACGCGGCGATCGTGCCGAGGTCGAACCGCAGGCCGAGGAGGAACACGTCGAGGCGCAGGCACACGACGACGGCGACGTTGGCGGCGAACGCCGAGCGGCCGACGCGCGAGAGCTCCGCGCGCTGAGACGCGCCGAACACGGCCGGCGCGCCGTCATCGGGCAGCGGGGCGAGGCGAGCGCGCGCCCGGAGGATGATCGCGCCCTCGACGACGACGCCGGCCACGTAGCCGATCGCGATGCCGAGGACGCCGAGCGCGTGGACGGCGGCGAGCGTGATCGCGCACTGCGCCGTCGCGCCGGCGATGCGGGCGACGGAGAGCGCCGCGATCTCGCCCGAGCCGTGGAGGTGCGATCGCGTCGGCCCCGTCGCGGCGAGGACGATGCCGCCCGCGAGCGCGACCGGGATCGCGAGGAGCGCGTGCGCCCGATCGAGGGCCGGGAGGCTGCGCGACCCGAAGAAGAGGGCGAGGCCGGCGAGGAGCGCGAGCGGCGCGGAGAAGATCGCGGTGCGCGTCGTCGCCCATCGCACGGCGAGCCGCGCCTCGGCGCGCTGGCCCGGCGCGGCCGACGCGCGCAGGATCGCCGTCGACAGGCCGAGGTCGGCGAGCCCGAGGAGGAACGCGGCCGCGCCGAGCAGGTTCCAGAAGCCGAGCGCCGCCGCGCCGATGCTGCGCGCCGTGATGGCGAGCGTGACGCCGCCGAGCGCCGCGGGCGCCGCGTGCCGGAGCACCGCGGCGATGCCGTCCTTGGCGAGCCTGCGCCCGCTCACGCCGCACCCCGCTGCGCGACGCCGCCGATGCCGCACGCGCGCTGCACGAGGCCGGCGACGTCTTCGAGCGTCTTCGCGTGCTCGGCGCCGGGCGCGTCGGTGAGCAGCGCGGCGGTCGCCGACGGGGCGCGCCGATCGTAGCCGTGCATGCCGCGGATCGCGCCGCCGAAGTAGTTCGGGACGAAGAGGCCGCCCTCGGGCAGGAGGCCGATGACGTCGCCGTACGATCCGTCGGCGGGCGCGTTCTGGGCCGCGAGATCGGGCGCCGCGAGCACGTCGCAGCCGAGCGACCTGAGCAGGTCGGCGATCGGCTGGTGCGGCGCGCCGCGCGTCCACACGCGCAGCATCGTCGCGTCGACGAAGACCTTCGGCGAGCCCGGCATGCGCTCGATCGCGCCGACGACCGCGCGCGGATCGACGTGAACGGAGACGCGCGCCATGCCGTGATCGCCGACGACGAGGGTGATCACGTCGCGACGTCCGCCCCGCGAGAGCCGCGCGCGCGCTCGATCGATCGCGGCGCCCGCGAACCT
>DASYCF010000699.1:0-1666 GCA_036500365.1 Byssovorax sp. | reverse complement strand
GCGGAGCGCCGCCGCGCGCAGATCTTCGAGCGAGACGAGCTCCATCGATCAGCTCGTGCGGACCTGCGCGATCGCCGCCGCGCGCTGCGCGTCGTCGAGATCGAACGGGTAGAAGTCGGAGCCGAGCAGGATGAACTGGCTGGGGTCGTCGCGCGAGACGACGACGAGCACCTGCTCGTACTTGCCGCGCTGCACATAGAACGGTCCGCCGCGCTTCTTCGGAAGGATCGTGGAGCGCGCGACGCTCGGCGCGGGCGGCGGCGCCTCGGGCGCGGCGCGGTAGCCCGGATCGGCGGCGTCGCGCGGGGCGGGCGGGACGAAGAAGTTGTAGATCATGTGCCCCGTCGCCCTGCCGTTCACGTACTGCGGCAGGGCGGAGATCACGGGGCACTCGACCTCGACCGAATCGCGCGCGAGCGCGACCGTGAGGCGCGCGCGGCGGATCCCCATGACGCCGAGCCACACGACCATGAGCCCGAGCGCCGAGCCGATCGAGAACAGCACGCCGAACGAGATCCAGCGCGTCGTCTTCGACTCGATGCCCCACGAGAGCGCGAAGCGCGAGGCGTCGCGCGGGTCGACGCGCACCTCGGCGGCCTTGCTGGTGTCGGGGCCGCCGCCGAGGGTCGAGAACGACGACTTCGTCGTGTGGACGCCGCCGGCGGGGTCCTTGTAGCGGACGTCGAGCTCGTACTCCGTGAAGATGAGCTGGCGCGTCGTGGTCGAGCCCTCGACGTCGGACGCGAGCGCCGGGACGCCGCGCGCCCACACGTCTTCGTCGGCGAGGATCTGCGCCGCGTCGCCCCACTGCCAGGCGACGTAGGCCGACGTGACGCCGAGCCCGACGAGCAAGAGCGCGATCCCGAGGGCGTACGCGCGCGGCATGTAACCCCGCTGGAGACGCAGCGGCCGCGCGGGCAGGAACGACATGCCGACAGGTTGCAGAAGCCGCGCGCCGCAAGCAATCCCGAAGGGCGCACGGCGGCGGCGCGATCAACGGCTCGACGGGCGACGCGCGGCTTGCGTGAACCCGCGCGCGAGCGCGACGACGCGGAGCGCGAGGGGCGAGGCCTCGAACTGGTCCTGCGAGAGGTGCACCTCGGCGACGAGGCGCGCGCGCAGGCGCTGGAACATCGGCAGCTTCTTCGCGAGCTCGGCGGTGAGGTACGCGACGAGCGGCGGCGCGCCGGGCGCAGCGCTGAGCAGGACGCGGAGGTGCGGCTCGCCGAAGACGGTGCGCCGCTGGTAGTGCCGCTGCTCGAGGAGCGTCCGATCGATCTGCGCGTCGAGCTGCGCGAGCGTGAGGCCGCGGCTCTGCGAGGCGACCTGATCGCGAACGCGGCCGAGCAGCCCGTCGACCACCGCGCCCGAGCCCGAGAGCCAAGGCGTCTTCAGCAGCTCGTGCGCGGTCTCGACGAGCTCCTTCAGCTTTTTGTCGCTCGCGGTGAAGGGCGCGACGGCGGTGAGCGTGGCGCGCAGCGTCTCGATCTCGTCGAACGGGAACGCGAGCTCGCCGCCGAGGAGCGCGAGCGGCGGCGTGAACGTGCGGCGCTCACCGCCCGCGTTCGTGACGAGCGCGTCGATCTCGTCGCCCGCCTCGGGCGCGCCGATCGCGAGCACGCCGAAGACGTCGCGGCGATCCTTGTCGGCATCGGGCTCATCGGGC